>JAQICZ010000021.1 GCA_027858295.1 Nanobdellota archaeon
AGACCTTCGCTACCGCTCAAAATAAAGACACTTTAATTATCGACTCCGTCAGGGGCAAATATTATATTTCAAACAGAAAAATACCATCAATTTTAAAAAAATAATTTACACTATTTGCCACTGCCAGCGGCGATAATTCAAAATTTATATGAGCGGAGCGAACAATTTTTTCAGGTTATGTAAGTTATGTTGAGGTTTAGAAATAATTGTGTTTTTGGTCAAAATTGGGAGAAGAAGCATAATTATTTATGGTAACTTCTGGAACATATTCGCAATTTGGTTTAAGTTGATTGTTTAATTATTAGTTTAATGAAGGAGAGAGTTAGTGTTTATATTGATGGAGCTAATTTTTATGGTGGGCTGACTTCAATAGATAAAAAATTTGTGGATAATAGGTTTGATGTTGAGAAATATGTTAATGATTTGATTGGCAATAATCGGCTTGTAAGGATAAGTTATTACAATGCATTTGTTAAAAAGAAGATTAATGGGCATGCTTGGAAAAAACAAAAAGATTTTTTTGATAGGTTGCATAAAATTCCGAGATGCAAGGTTACTTTATGCACTAGAAAATCGCGTTTGAATATTTTGGGTGAGGAGTATCATACGATTAAGGGAGATGATATTTTTTTGGCATTAGATGTAATTGAGGATTGCTATAATGATAAGTTTGATAGAATTGTTCTTATCTCTGGTGGTGCTGATTTTGTTGAATTACTAAAGAGGATAAAGAAAAAAGGAAAATCAATTGAAGTTTGTTACTTTGAAAAGTGTGTCTCAAATGTACTTTTGAGAAAAGCAGATAAGGTTAGAGTTATCAACAAAAAGGTTATTAAGAAATATTTTTGGAGTTCGTAGAAATCCTTAAAAACTGAGAATTCTTTTATTTTTTAGGTCATCAGGTTGACCTTAACTCTTTGAGACCCTGAGCTGTATCCCAGATGTGTTGAACATTTGGGTTTTATTTTTTGGATCTTCTCTTAATTTTGACTAACTCAAAAGTTTAATTCATTGATATTTAGCAACATTAGCTCATTAAAGACAAAAAAAGACCTTCGCTATCGCCGTTTCACAAGTACCTCTACTAACATAAATCGCTTCGGAATTTATTCCTTCAATAAATTTCGTGGTAAACCATACTTTCACTTAGCTTCAGAAAACTGAAGAGTGAAAACAAGAGAAGGCACGCTTTGCAAGTACCTCTACTAACATAAATCGCTTCGGGATTTATTCTTTCAATAGATTGAATAGAGAAGGCATCAGAATAAAGATACTTTAATTATCGACTCCTTATGACATTCGCTCTGGATATATGTCGTACCAAAAAATCTGCGGCATTTTTGTATAGGGGCAAATATTATATTTCAAACAGAAAAACACCATCAATTTTAAAAAAATAATTTACACTATTTGGTTCTGCCAGCGGCGATAATTCAAAATTTATATGAGCGGAGCGAACAATTTTTTCAGGTTATGTAAGCTATGTTGAGATTTAGAAATAATTGTGTTTTTGGTCAAAATTGGGAGAAGAAGCCTATTCTTTTTTGCCTTCATTGTTATAAAAATGGGACGATTTGTTTAAACTAAAAACTAACTACTAATTACTAAAAACTAAGGGGAGTTACATAGGAATTAAGCTTATATAGTGTAAAAACCCTTTATTTATGTAGGCTTGGTCGGGAGGTTAGCCCCCTTCTCATGTGCAAAAGGGCTTCATGGCAGACGACGAGCATATTGTGATGAAGAATCAGGTAGGGTCTTTAATTTCCTGTCGATACTTTGTCCGTTTTGATTCGAAGTATGTGAATCTGGTCAGACGGGGAACCGAGCAGCCATAAGTATATTTTCGGGTGCTTAGCGGGTTGCAGAGTGGAGGGACCTTAAAGGTTGCCCTCTTGTGAATTCTGAGCTGTTTGCTTGGCCTGCGTTTTTTGCTTTGCAAAAAAACGAAAAAAAAGAGAACTTCCAATAAGAATGAAACTCCGTGAATCTTCTGGATTCACTCCGGTCCTCGGGATTTGTGTAAAATCCCTGCGAAAAACATTTTCAGGACCCTTTGAAATTATTGGGAAAAATTTCAAATGAAAATATTTAATGAAAAAAACAAAAAGGGGCAATTTTATATTATTGCTGTGCTGATTATTATTTCTTTAGCTATTGGTTTGCTTACTATTGAAAATTATGCGAAGAAGTCTAAGATTGATAAGTTGGATGACATCTCTAAGGAATTAAAGATTGAGAAAAATTATGTTCTTGATTATATTGCTAGTCAGGGTTTAACTGGAGGAGCTGCTGATGCCATCCTTCGGGAATTCTCTAATGATTATATTGCGAAGATTGGAACCAACAAAGACACTGTAATTATAACGGGTATTCCAGGTAATGCTCGGATGATTTCTAATTTGGGAACAGGGGACGCTGTTCGGTATAAATCTGATTCTGAATTTGTTGATTTGGGTGAAGGTGAGACTGCCTTTGTGTCTTCGACTATTAGTATTGAGATTGATGGGAACTCGTACGATTTTAACATGCAAGAGGGGCAAAACATTTATTATATAATCAAACATAAATACAATGAAGAGATTCATATTACCCAAGGGTAATATGATTTCTGATGTCGTAAATTTGATGTCAGAATAAAGAATAAAACTCCGTGAATTTCAATAATTCACTCCGGTCCTCGGGATTTATGTGAAATCCCTGCGAAAAACATTTTCAGGCAATCGAAAAAGCCTTGGAAAACTTTTTCGCCCATAAAATGTTTAAAGAGAAGATGATAAGAAGAAAAATTTTACCTAAGAATAAGAAGGCTGTTAGTGCTATTGTCGGATATGTTCTTTTGATTACGTTTGGTATTGTACTTAGTGTTATTGTGTATAATTATTTGAAGTCTTATGTTCCAAAGGATTTGATTGACTGCCCAGAAGGTGTTTCTATTTTTGTTAAGGACTATAATTGTGCAAATGGACAACTTAATGTAACTTTGAAGAATAATGGTAGATTTGACCTTGCGGGTTATTCTATTCATACGGCTAATAATACTGAGCAGAAGATTGCCACCACCAATCTCGCTAAAAACTTCATTAATTCTTCAAATATGGATGCGAGAAGTATCCAGGATAGTTATATTCTATTTTCGTTATCAAATACAAATGCTATGGGGTCTGGGAATGAGAGTGAACATTATTTCAACTATTCAGTAACTGAAGTTCCAAAGATACTGGAAATAACTCCTCTTAGATTTGAGATATATGAGGAGAAGGTTCGGTTCGCAACTTGTGGTAATGCAAAGACTAGGGAGATTATTAACTGCGCTTAGAATAGAAAAACTAAAACTAAAATTTTAAAAAAGAAAGATGACTAATTTTGATATGAATATAAAAAAGAAGGGTGTGTCTCCAGTTATTGCTACAATTTTATTGATTGCAATTGTTATTATAATTGCACTTATTGTATTCTTGTGGTTCAGAGGAATTCAAGAAGAAGCTATTACTAAGTTTGATGGTACTAATGTAAAGCTTGTGTGTGATGATGTTGCTTTTGATGCAAGTTATTCTAATGGGATGATTTACCTTTCAAATACTGGAAATGTTCCAATTTTTAAAATTAAAGCTACTATTTCAGTAGCTGCTGGATCTCACGAAACAATCACTATTGGTGACAATGATCCTGATAATTGGCCAAAAGTGGGGCTTCTTCAGATGGGAGTTTATTCAGGACCAATTACAGTTGTTGGAGATTCTATTATTCTTACGCCTGTATTGATTGGAAAAACTTCTGAAGGTGATAAGGCATATACTTGTGGAGATAGGCATGCTAAAGAAATATTGACAGCGTAGATGAGTTATTAGTAATTAGTTGTTGGTTGTTAGTTAAGTCATAAGAAATAAATAAGGTAGAAAACAGAAAAAAAATGAAAAATAAAAAAGCTCTTAGTCAAATTGTTGGAACGATGTTAATGGTGTTACTTACTATTAGTATGATTGGTGCTGCGTGGGGAATTATTAATAATTTTGTATTGAATAAACTTGACAGTGCAAAGGCATGTTATGGGATTACTGAAGAAATTACTTTCAATACTAAATATACCTGTTATAATACTTCTTCGAATAGGACACTTGTCTCTGTGAATTTGAAGGAAATTGAACTTGAGGGATTACTAATCTCTGTTGACTATGGTACTGATTCATTTGTTTTTGAGTTAACTAATGATAATCAAACTTTGACCGGACTAACAAATTATCCTAATGGGAATGATGGTGTTGTACTGCCGAAGCAAGATAGTGGGAAAACTTATATTGTTGAAAGAGCTGGTAAACCTTCAAAAGCATATATGGCTCCAAAGAGAGGGAAGGAGCAATGTGACATTGCTGATTCAATAACAAACTTTCCAAATTGTATCTAAGGAATCTGCGATTCCTAGCTTGAGGCTGGAAGCTTGAAACCATAAAAAAAACAACATTATTCTGCAATATATATATCCTAGTCGTATAAATCAGTAACTATTTAAAGAAAATTCCTTTATGATATGTATAAAAGAGGTAGCTATGCTAATAAAAAAGAAGGGGCAAGTTTGGATTGAAACTGTTACCTATACACTTGTTGCATTTGTTCTTATTGGACTTGTTTTAGCTTTTGCTAAACCAAAAATTGAGGAATCTCAGGACAAAGCTATTATCGAACAAACTATTAAAATGATGAAACAGATGGATGCTACTATGCAGGAAGTTACCGAAGAGGGGATTGGCAATAAGCGAAAGATTGAATTTAATATAAAGAAAGGTGAGTTTACAATTAATGCAAGTACCAATACTTTGATTTTCAAATTGGAAGGCAAACATATGTTTAGTGAACCTGGAAAACCGCATGAGGAAGCTGGATTAAAGATTTCAACTATTCAATATGGGAAGGAGTATCATGTTACTTTAGAAAAATCTTATACTGATTTGAATTTAACATATATAGACAACAAGGAAGATAAGAAGTTACCAAAAGCTACAACGGCATATACTATATTCATAACGAATAAAGGGGGCTCTCCAACTACGGTAGACTTTGAAGTAATATAATGATAGAAAAAAAATTAAGTATTCTCGATTATCCACAAGTAGCAATTGACTTTACACCTAAAGTTCCACCTATGAAAAAGGTGAAAAATAAATCGAAGGTTGATGTGAGGTATTGTATTGTATCTCCTTTTGCATATGTTCATATTCATTGGGATCCTAAAGCTTATGAGCTACTTTATGATATTGAGGAACCCATTCTGACTACAGAGGAAGAAGATTACAAAAATCAGATTGTAGCGGCTCTTCGTAGTATGATTAATTTTACTGAAGTTATTGGAGGAGACAAGGAAACCTTATTTGAATATATTGATAGAAGATTAAAACTTCTTGCAATTGAACTTGGGTTGGAAATTTCATATGAGACATACAAAAAATTATATTATTATTTATGTAGAGATTTTATTGGCTTTAATGAAGCAGATCCTCTTCTTCGTGATTACTTTGTTGAAGATGTTGAATGTAATGGTGGGAACTCACCCGTATATTTAATTCACAGAGTTTTTAGAAATCTTAAAACTAATTTGATCTTTAGAGATGCTGATAAACTTGAGAGTTTTGTTGAAAAGTTAGCACAAAGATGTGGTAAATATATTTCATATGCCCAACCTATTTTAGATGGTTCATTACCAGACGGGTCCAGAGTTAATGCCACTTACACTAAAGATATTACTAGTAAAGGCCCAACATTTACAATTCGTAAATTTACTAAGACTCCATGGACGCCACCTCAATTGATTGGGTTTAATACCATGAGTCCTGAGATGCTTGCTTATTTGTGGATGCTTGTTCAATATAAAATGAACTTGTTAATTGTAGGGGGAACAGCTTCAGGTAAAACTACTTTACTTAATGCGATGGCTTTTTTTATTCCTCCAGAAGCTCGTGTTGTTACAATTGAAGATACTCGTGAATTAAATTTACCTAGAGAGAACTGGTTACCCAGTGTATCAAGAGGAGCTACTGGTATTGGTGGAGCTGGTGAAATTGATTTGTTCGAGTTACTAAGAGCTTCGTTTAGACAGGCTCCTGATTATGTTATTGTGGGTGAAGTGCGTGGTAAAGAAGCTTCTGTATTATTCCAGGGTATGGCATCAGGTCACTCTTCCATTGCAACTATTCACGCAGATAGTGTAGAGACTGTGATTAAAAGATTAGAGACTCCTCCGATTGAATTGTCTCCAACTTTACTTAATGTTCTTGATAGTATGTGTATTATGACACATGCTATTGTTAATAATCAAGAAACTAGAAAACTCCGAGAGATTGTTGAAGTTGTTAATGTTGACGCTGATGGAACAGCTCTTACTAATACGCCTTTTATTTGGAATGCTAAGGAAGATAGGTTTTATTTTAAGAAAGAAAGTAAAATGTTCCATAAGATTACTGACAGATATGGGTTAAGTAGAGAAGAAATTTTCTTAGAATTTAGAAGAAGAGCTGAATTATTGTATAAGATGTATCAAGGTAAAGTTTTCAGTTTTCATGAAGTTCAAAATATTATAAATGAATATTATAAACGACCCGATTTGATTTTGAGACGTTTTGATATTAAGTAAGGGATCTAACATGGAAATTGAAACTATTGAATTCATAAAACAACTGCTTGACAAAATGGACAAGAATGTTGATAAACTGGAGGTTGCTAGAAATGAAAATGACCCGCGGACATTTAACAATTTAAAAAAGAATTCTTTTGATATCCATGAAGAAATTAGGAAATTAATCAAATGAGTGATAAACGCTTTGATAGATTGAGAATCACTATAGATGCTGAACGGAGTATTCTAAAGGATATCAAGCAGGCTTATGATGGTATGGAAAAGGCTGGGGATGATGAGAAGACATTTGTAGGAGACCAAATAACGGCACTGGAACAAAAACTTACTGAAACCCATGAAAAACTTAAAGCTTCTTTAACTGAAATTTTATTTTCTAAACCTCTTGAGATTGAGAAGAAACCATTGGCTACAGAGAAGGAACCCCAGATTCCGAAGAAAAAAAAAGAAGAGGAAGAAGAAAGAAATATTTTGAAGAGCGAAGGGGGGAATATTTATTCATTAAAACAGGTTCTTCCTAATGAGCTTGAAAATCAGACAATAAAGAAACTTCGAAAGAAGGCAGAGACGAAAAAAAATAAAAAGGTTGAAGAAACTTCTGATTATTCTAAATTTGCGAGTACTGTTTTTGCAAAATATTCTAGAAAATTACTTGGACAAGAATCTTTTAAGAGTATGGAAGAGAAGCTTGTTAAGGCTAATTTGAATTTTACTCCTGTGGGCTATGTTTCTACTATAATACTTACTACAATTATTTCTGGGTTTATTGCTGGATTTTTATTTTTCTTCTTTTTGTTTTTCAATTTTGAAGCTACACTTCCAATTATCACAAGGGCGACAGACCCTTTGAATATTAGATTCCTTAAAACTTTCTGGATGTTATTTGCGATTCCTTTGGCAACTTTTGTATTTATGTATTTATATCCGGGAATGGAGAAAAAGTCCGCTGAAGATGCTATCAATGTTGAGTTGCCATTTGCGACTATTCATATGGCTGCAATTTCTGGGTCAATGATTAACCCTATTAATATTTTTAAAATTATTTCCTCTACGAATGAATATCCTGCGCTTGAGAAAGAGTTTACTAAAATGATTAATGAGATTAATTTGTATGGTTATGATTTAGTTAGTGCACTTCACAATACGTCCAAGAATAGTCCGAGTAAAAGACTTTCGGAACTTCTTAATGGCCTCGCCACAACGATTCATTCAGGTGGAAACTTGGTTAAATTTTTCGACAAGAGAGCTCAGACGCTTTTATTTAATTATAAGATTGAACAACAGAGAGCTGCTAAAGCTGCAGAGACAATGATGGATTTGTATATTAGTATTTGTATTGCGACACCGATGATTTTAATGCTTCTTATGATGATTATGAAAATTAGTGGACTTGGTATATCTATGAGTATTCAAACCATAGGATTATTAATTACACTCGGTGTTCTAGTAATGAATGCTGTATTCATGGCGATTATGCACATGAAGAGGAAAGCTTAAGATGGAAATACAAGATAAAGATTTAATTGGTGCAGCTATCGGATTGGGTATTATTATTGCGTCGTACTTCTTAGCACCAGATAAATATTTCCCATTATTACTTGGAGTTGGTGTTATGATTGGAGCACTTCCTATTATTATTAAAATTGTTAATGATAATAGAATTAATACAGAAAAGGAAGAAATGTTCTTGGAGTTTGCAAGAAATTTGGTGGAAAGTGTAAAGACTGGGACGCCTGTATCTAAGAGTATTATTAATGTTCAGGATAAAGATTTTGGTCCGCTATCTCCTCATGTAAAAAAACTTGCCAATCAAATTGCTATTGGTATTCCTATGAGTCAGGGACTTAAAAATTTTTCAGAAGATGTTCATAATTCTTCAATTGCTAGGTCATTAACTTTAATTGGTCAAGCGGAGAGAGCAGGTGGGGACATTGGTGAAATTTTGGAAGCTGTTGCTGGTGCTGTTAATTTGTCTGATAAGTTGAAGAAGGAAAGGAAATCTTCGGTGTCTACTCTTGTTGGTCAGGGGTATATTATTTTCCTTGTATTTATTGTTATTATTTTGGTTTTGCAGTTTCAGATTTTACCTATGGTTTCTGGACTTGGTGATGCTAGTGGTTCTTTGGGACTTGGCGGTGGGGGAAATACTGCTCCGCCTGAGATGCAACAAAGTCAGGTTTCTAATGCATTTCTTTATTTGATTCTTGTTCAAGGGTTTTTTACGGGATTGGTTATTGGGAAGCTGGCCGAGGGTGATGTTAAGGCTGGAGTACGTCATTCATTCATGCTAATGTTTTTGTCGTTCATTGCTTCAACACTTGCTAATATCTTCTTTGGAGGATAGGCAGGCGGTAAACGGTTTACGGTTGACAGCCTACGATTGACGGTGAACGTTTGACTGTGAAGAAAGAGACAATTTAGCACACGGATTCACAGATAAGGGCAGGAATTAGATATAGGCAAAAAGTTAACAAGTGAAGGTTGATTGATTGAAAGAAGTACAAAGGAAATACGATAGAGGGTACCAATGACATGACCCGATAGGGAAAGCTGGGCCTCAAATTGATATGTTGAAATAGTCGTTCGCACTACGTGCATACTTGGTTCGTGGTGAGCAGTATTGAGGACATGAAAAATATAGAAGTAAAAAGACAAGCAAAAAAAATGAAAAGAAAAAAGAGTATTAATTATATAAATAAGAAGGGGTCGCATGCTGGGATTATTATTTCGTTTGTTATTTTTATCACGTCGCTTCTTTTTATTTTTAGTGTGATTGGATCGCCGTTTGATGTGGGTGCTGATAAGAAGGATTCTATTAATTTTTTAAATAATAAGATTTTGGAGATGGTTTCTGAGCCGGTTGCTATTATTCGTGTTAATGATCTTTCAAATGAGATTTGTACTGAGATTAATTTACCGATTGGTTTTACTGGCACAGAAGTTTTGGCTGTTAATGGGAATGGTTATGAAGTTGATGCTTTGATTTCTGGGACGAAGGTAATTATTCCTCCGGCTCTAGGGTTTACTAAAATTTATTATTCTAATGAAGGATTAATTCCTACTAAGAATTCTCCTGAAACTAATAATTGTGATAGTAGTATTGCTAGTAGTGTAAGTATTGATTCTTTTATGATGGAGAGTAAGTTTGCTCCTTTGGTTACTCGGGTTACAAATGATTATGATGCTTTGAAGACGGAGCTTGAGATTAATTTGGATGATGACTTTAATATTGCTTTTGAGTTAAGTGATGGGACTAATATTAATAATACACAGAGGGAAAGGCCGACTGATATTTTTGCGAAGGAGTATGTTATTAGATACATTAGCACTGATGGTAAAGAAGAATCTGGAAAGATGCTCTTGAAGATTTGGTAGGTGACGGTTGACTGTCTACAGTTGAAGGTGGATGGAGAGAGGAGATTGATATGTTGAATTAATCGTTCGAGCACCACAAGGAGGGCGCTATAACCTGAGATGAACTTCTCAGGCTGCGTGAATACTTGGCTCGTGAGAGATGGTGGTCGGGTTCGTGAGTGTGGTGGATTGGTTGGAGATTGAGAAGAGAGATAAATAATAAACCAATAGGTGATTAAATCGATAACTCCCCCAGATTATAGAAAACAAGTCTGGTTTGTGAGGAGTATGGAAAAATAATAAATATAAAAAAGATAAATAATAAATAAGGCAAATGAAAAAAAGGAATATGAATATGGAAAGAAAAAATATTATGCGGAAGAACAAGAAGGGTTGGATTAAGTTAATTGAGGCTTTTATTGCGACTATGTTTTTATTGGGTGTTATAGCTGTGATTGTGCAGAGTGATAAATTTAGGAATGATGATTATAGTGTGGTTGAGGAAAGGGCTACTAAAATTATTAGGGGTATTGAGATTGATGATGCTTTGAGGGCTGAGGTTATTGCTGTGGGTACTGCTGTTGAATCCGGTGAGGGTGGGTTTCCTGATGGTGTTAAGACTTTTTTGGATAATCATAATTTACAGCTGGGGGAATGTGTTTTGAAGATTTGCCCTGCTGGTACGGATTGTTTGATGAGTGAGGATATTGATAATGAAATTTTCTCGAAGGATGTATTAATTACGGCGACAAAGGATATTTATGACCCGAAGACATTGAAGGTTTTTTGTTGGGCGGAGTAGAGAGCCGAAGGTTCTTGGTTGACAGTTGACGGTTGACGGATAATGTATAGAATTAAAAATGTTAAAGTTGATTAAAATATAAGAGATTGTCAGAGATGACATTTTGTGCGGGCTGCGGTGAGCGGTTTGCAGTGAGCAGACAAATGGTACATGAGTTTATTGAACATACAGCGGATATTCAGTTTAGGGTGTCTGGGAGTAGGATTGAGGATGTGTTTAGTGAAGCTGCCGGGGCCATGACGGAGTCTTTTTGTGGTGATTTAGTAGATGGTAGTAAAGAGAGAATTATTGATGTTGTGGGGTCTGATTTTGAGAGCCTCTTGTATAATTTTTTGGAGGAGCTTTTGGTTTTGTTTGATTCTGAGCATTTTTTATTGTCGAGTGTCGAGGAGATTTCTATTGATGAGATTGGGTTTAAGTTGCATGCTAGGGTGCTTGGGGATTTGGCGGGGGAGTATGATTTGCATTCTCATGTGAAAGCTATTACGTATAATGATATGTTTGTTCGAAAGGAAGCTGATGGCAAGTGGGTTTGTCAGATTACTTTGGATGTGTAGGAAAATCGGAGATTTTCCAGTTTTTAGTAATTAATTGTTGGTTTTTAGTTTAAGGTACCAATAGCATGACCCGATAGGGGAAGCTGGGCCTTATATCCATATGTTGAGTTAGTCATCGCAGTGCATGCATGTAATTTGTGGAGTTTTTGGTTTGTAAATGCGGTTTGGATTGGATGTTTACGATTGGAGGTGGAACGATTTTTCGATTGGATGATTTTTAGGATGGGATAGGTAGATTGATATGAGGGCATTGAGTTAATTTTAACACATACTTGGTTCATGACAAATTGTGAGGTGTTGAAATCCTAACTGGAATGATACACTAATAGAACTTCTAAATTTTTTGAACTACTTCTTAAAATCTATTTAATCAATTCACAAAGTGCTAGATAAGAAACTAACTAGGTATAAAAAATGGATAACTCGTGGGTATAAGCTAAATATAATCAAGAAATTTATTTCATGCTTCTTCTGTAGAAGTCAGCTAGGAACATGTTTTGTGAGAACATATTAGCGGGGATACCTACTAGGATTATTGACATTAATATGAAGACTAGAGCTAGTAAGATTGTCTTTAGAACAGCTACGATGTAGTCGCCTAGGTTATTGAATACTTTGCTTACGATGCTGAATTCAAATAGGGAATCAACTGTTCTCTTAACTGCGAAGTTAATGAATAGGATAGGTATTATGAAAAATTCTATTAAGAAATTAACAAAATTTCCGGCATCGCCTAAAGAGTTCAAGATAGCTGCTGCAATGAGGTATACTATTATGAATGGTAATGAACGGATGAACATTTTGAAACCGAGTTTCATGTCGTTCTTGAATTCGAAGAGTGGTAATTGTTTAAATTTGCCTTGAGTCCACTCTGTTGTTAATCTGATTGAATAACCAATCAATGCAGCCCAACCGAAGATTGGTAGTAGGATCCATAGTATGTTCCATAGGCCTTTTGCTCTATTGAATGGATAATGGAAGGCTTCTTTGAAAGTTAATTTGTTCTTGTTAGATGTAGGTTTGTTTATTGCGACTTTCTTTTTGGAAGTGGGTTTTTTTGTTGCAACTTTTTTAGTTGCTACTTTCTTTTTTACCACCTTCTTTACTGCCATGATTAGTATAGGTGGAAGGGATATTTAAGGGTTTTGGGTGAAGAAGAAAAAGCCAAGTCGATCAAATTTTTACTTAAAGTCTCGCTGACCACACGTTAGTGGAATTCCATTCGCTTTGGCGTATGGAAAAACGAAATTCTTGGAAATTTTTATTTAAAGGGATGTGGCTTCAATAAGAAGACATGTGAAAGATCGATAACTCCCCCAGGTTATAGAGGACAATACTTAATTTTTGGCAAGTTGGTTTGATTGAGATATTGGACGATTGTTCGATTAAGTAGAAGAGGAGGGAGGTTGACAGGGGGTATGAAAAAATTCTCTTTTTTATTCTGGGGCCAGAAGACAGATTAATATGTTGGGCTAATGTTAAGGCCTATTTGGGTTTTGATGAGGTGGTGGTTTTGGGCATTGGATATGAAACAATTGAGTTTGAATCTTTGGTGGGTTGGGATATTGAAGGTAGGAAAGTGGAGAGATAACTATAAGAATATTGTTTGTGTTTGTTTTATATGGAATTTGTGGGTTTGCCGAAGGGGTCTTTTACTGGGGAGGAAGTTGATAGACTAAAGCCTATTATGTCTTTTGCTATTGATCTCTTGGAGAGGAATGGGATTTCTTTGCCGGATATTGTTTATTTTTTCAATTCTTTTGAGCTTTTTACGGAGAAGGTTTTGCCTGAGGTTAAGGGGTATGGGTTTCCTGAGGGGATTGCGAAGGAGCTTGTTGCTTGTGCTTTGAATAATGGGACTTATGGAACTATTGATTGTATTGAGAGTTCTATTATAGAAATGAATTTTAATCCGTTTAAGGGAGGGGAATATTCTTCTTTGGAATTTTTGGGATTGATTATTCATGAGGCGCTTCATTTGCATTTGGCTAAAGCTTTGGGGATTGATGTGAACAGCTTAAAATTTAGGTTTTCTAATCATGGGTTTACGAGTGATCCTCGGATTATACAATTTGATGAGGGGTATGCGGAGTTTATGACTAATAGATTGTTGAGCGGTGTTGATATTGAGGAGATTCGGAAGATTAAGATTCCAATAAAGAATAATATTGCCCCGAGTTATGTTAAGAATGTTGAGGGGTTTGACATTGAAGCTTTTGATAATGCATTTGAGGTGTTTGTAATTGGAAATCGGGATTTGGGTGTGAAGTTATTTTCTGAGAAGTTTGGACCTGATTCTGATAATGACTCTGTATTGAATTTTGCTGTTGATAATTTACGGAAAGTTTTGTGAGTACATGTAGGAAATATCTCTAATGTAAGGGTCTTTTTGACCTATTTCTTCTTCTACTGATTTTTTCAATAGCCAACTTAATATTTTGTCTGTGTGCACGCAAAAAGGTTTGTCTCTTTCATAAATTCCGTTCTTTGAAATTGTTTCTGCATTGAATGGACAACCTCCACCACAGACACCTATTGATGGGCAGAGCAGGCATTCCTCCATATTTAGTGGATATCTTTTTGTCCAATAGTCAACTACTTTGTTTTTTTCTATTTCTGATATGTCAGTATTTTTTATATTTCCGACTTTTGATTCTCTATTACATAAATATGCTTCACAGGTTGAGATATCTCCATTAGGGAAAAATACCAACTGATTACCTACTCCACCACAATCTTTGAATCTAGTTCTTCCGTTGAAGGCTCTCACTTTTCTTTGTACTCTATCTTCATAATAGCCTTTTTGATTTGCTAAGGAGGAGGCTTCTATTAATTTGTCATTTATTTTGTTTAAAGACATGGAAAAGTTTTTTTCATATCTTGAATTTAGGAGAATATTGAAGCCTATGCTTTTAGTATTTATTTTAATAAACTCTTCTACATTTTCTTTTAAGATATCTATATTGTGGGGGCCGATTGTGCAAGATATTCCAAATGGAACTTCAAAAGAATCTAAGAGATTTATAGCAGAAATTATATCTTTATATGTTCCTTGATTGTCTTTGTAAATTCTCATTGCATCATTAACGGCTTCGTTGCCGTCTAAAGATATTGACACACCTACTTTGAATTTCTTTATTTCTTTTACTATGTTTTCATCCAAGAGTGTACCGTTTGTAATCAACTGGAAGTCTGGGACGATTTTATTTTTTGAACAGACCTTTGATATTTCGGATAGACTTCTTGCTAATAGGTCTTTTGACATTAAAGGCTCGGATCCATAATAGATAAAAACTAGTTTTTCTTTGTTAGGATTTTTTTTCTTTTGGTATTCAATTAATTTTTTCAGGTATTCCATTAAAGAATTGAATGTTTCTTCGTCCATAGATTGATGACTGAATGATTTTTCCTTACTTCCTTCTACATAACAATATTTACATTTCATGTTACAGTCTGTATTAAAAATAAGGTAAATAATTTCCAGTTCAAATTTATTTAGATTGTATTTTTCTTTAATGAATTCTGCAAACTTTTTTTCTTTGTAAGCGTTTGGGACTAAGAAGTGATGATTAGATAGTTCTTTCGTTTCTTTCGTCTCTTCTTTATTCTTTAGAGATGATATTAATTTTTTAAATTCTGCCTCATTGAAGAAAAATAATTTATTTGTTAAAGAATGCCTAATAAGATAATATGATTCATCGGCATAAATACATTCGTAAATATGAGCGAATTTAGAAAATCTCATTTTGTATTTAACAAAAATATTTAGGAGAAGATAAATTTACAATATACTCTTTTGATTCTGTTTCTGGTGAATCATGACACCAGCCTTGGCAACGAAGAGATACTTTGTAATCATCTTGAACCTTCTGATAAGCTTGAACAACATCTTTTTGATCTAGAACAACAGCTTCGTTATTTTGAGTTGGAGTACCATGACACCAACCTTGGCATCTTAAAGTCATCTTTTCATTTACAGTCTCTTTATTTTGGATTGGAGAATCATGACACCATCCCAAACATCTCAGAACCATCTCAGAATCGAAAATTTCGGCTTTTGCTTCAATTGATTTCATATAATATTAAGATTATTTATATATTTAAAGATTTGGGTGATGTGATTGAAGGCAGAACCAAGTAGGTGATTAGATTGAGTTCTCCCAGATTGTATGAAGCACAGAATTATTGGAGGTTTGAATACTCAATTGTTCTACTTCTTTTACTAGGTTCTCAATAATTCTAAAAATAATAACCAATAAAAACCAACACACCTTCTATACGTCATGGTGATTAAAGCAGTTCTAGTTGATATTGACAACACGCTTATCGATTATGTGGAGATGAAGCATCAGTCATGTGAAGCGGCGGTGGATGCGATGATTAATGCGGGATTGAAGATGAGAAAGAAGAGGGCGCTTGCTGCGGTTTATGATTTGTATGATCGATATGGGATGGATTATGGCAAGATTTTTCAGAAGTTTTTGAAGGCGGAGAAGGGTAAGGTTGATTATAGGTTGGTGGCTTATGCTGTGCGGTCTTATCGGGATGCTCGGGAGCTTTCTTTGATTCCTTATCCGAAGGTGGTTTCTACTTTGAAGAAATTGGTAAAGAAGGGGTATAAGTTGGCTGTGGTTACTGATGCGCCTGCTAATAAGGCGTGGGAGAGGCTTGTATTGATGGATATTGATAATTTGTTTGATGTAGTGGTTACTATGTCTGATGTGCGGAAAACAAAGACGAGTATGACTCCATTTAGGGTTGCGCTTCGGAAGTTGGGGATTAATGCTAATGAGGGGATTATGGTTGGTGACCGGATTAATAGAGATGTTGAGGTTGCGAAGAAGGTTGGGTTAGTTACTTGTTATGCTCGGTATGGGGACAAGAAGCCTGTGGAGCCTGGGTTAAGTGGTGCTGATTTTGAGATTAATTCTTTTGATGAAGTTTTGGGGATTGTTGGGAAGATTAAGTAGTTGTTAGGGGAAAGTTAATTTGAGTGAAATATTAAAACTCATTGTTAAAAAGCCCTAAGCTGCACTCTTCAAAACTTTTTCAACTTTTTCATATAGTCTCTTCTTCATCTTCTCATATTTCCTGTCACTAAGAGCATCATCATCTTTCATATCATCTAATAAATTTAGAGCATAATTGAAATTTTTAATTTTATATAACTCATTTTCAGAATTACCAAAACCACGAACTTTATCCATGTTTGGAAATGGTGACGGCGAATAGGTGTCTGCTATCTTGGCCAAATGACTTCTTTTAAATTCTGGATGATTCTGTTCAAGCTCTGGATTATCAATTTCATAATCATTAATCGACAGACTTTTATATTCACTCATAAGCCTATTCATTTCTTCCCTTTTTTCTGGGTCTACATTAGAATATTTTTGATCTAAACGATATTTTTGATAAGCTTCATTGGCTCCTAGATATGCTTGGGTAGCAAACTTTCCAGCACCACGAGCAACACTTTTCACAATACGTTGTGTGCCTTTAAGTAAACCAACAAGTCCTTTCCCGACACCTCTAGCAATTAATTTTAACATCTCCCTCAGTATTAAAAGATATCCAGAGTTTTTATGAGTTGTTAATGACGAAGTCTTTAAGTTTTATTTTCATACCGACTCAGAAGAGAAGTAAAGTTATTCACATGGCTATAACTTTATTTTATAAACCCTTTAATGTTTTTTGTTATATGAAAATTGCGGTGGTGGACATTGAGACTACGGGGTTTAGTCATGATAATGATTGTATTGTAGAAATTGGCATTGTTGAGTTATGTTTGGAAACTGGTCAGAAGAATGTTCTTTATGATGAGATTATTAAGGAGAAGCATCTTGAGGATTATCACAAGAGGTCTTGGATTTTTGAGAATTCTGATTTGAGTCATGAGGATGTTCTTATGAGGGGAAAGGCTTTTGGTCGGGAGAAGGGGAAGATTCAGAATATTTTGCAGTGTTATAGGGTGACGGCTTATAATAAGAAGTTTGATTTTAGTTTTTTGAAGAGTCGGGGGATTTTGTTTGATGAGTTGCAGTGTCCTATGATTGCTGCGACTTCTGTGTGTTGTATTCCTAATAAGAATGGCCGGGGGCATAAATGGCCGAAGGTTCCTGAAGCTCATTATCATTTTTTTGGGGATGAGGATTATATTGAGAAGCATAGGGCTCTTAGTGATGCGATGGATGAGGCTGATATTGTTTATGAGTTGTATAAACTTGGTGAGTTTTCTAGTGAGAGAGATGGTAAAGCTCAGAAGTGGTAGGGCGGAGAGCGTTTACGGTTGACAGTTGTCAGTGAACAGTTGACTGTGAATGGTAGACGGTCTACGGTTAACAGTTTATCCCTTAATCACTAACATGGGTTTTACTTGCGCTACTTTTTCCCCGAGTTTTTCTTTTTCGATTACTGATACTACTTCGTCTACGTCTTTGTAGGCGGCGGGGGCTTCTTCTGCTAGGCCTTTTTCGCTTCCGGCTTTTATTGAGATTCCGCTACAGCATAAATCTTCTTTGATTTGTTTTCCTGTGAATTGTTTTGTTGCTGCGAATCTTGAGAGGCTTCGTCCTGCTCCATGGGCACATGAACCGAAGGTTTTTTGTTCGGCTTCTTTTGTTCCTACTAAAATATATGATGACGTTCCCATTGAACCTGGTAGTAATACGGGCTGGCCTACTTTTCTATATTCTTCTGGGATTTCTTTTCGTCCGGGACCGAAGCTCCTGGTTGCGCCTTTTCTGTGTACACATATTTTAACTCGCTTACTGTCAGCTGTTGAATGTTTACTATTATATCTTGAGATGTCATGTTCTTCTATTTTTGCGATGTTATGGCAGACGTCATACAATACTTTTAATTTTGATTTTGGGAAAACTTCTGTGAAAACTTCTCTTGTCCAATGTGTGATTAGTTGTCTATTTGTGAAGGCGAAGTTTGCGGCACAATTCATTGCTGATAAATATTTTTGACCTAGTTCGCTTTTGATTGGGGCGTTGATTAATTCTCTATCTGGCAAATTTTCGTGCCCGTATTTTTCTTCCATTTCTTTTATGTAGTCTGACGCTACTTGATGTCCTAGACCACGGGAACCGCAATGGATTAAGATTACTACTTGGTCTTTTTTTAGGCCGAATACTTTTGCTGTTTTTTCATCGAAGATTTCGCTTACATATTGAAGTTCTAAGAAGTGATTTCCTGCTCCGAGTGTTCCTAGTTGACCAATTCCTCTTTTTTTTGCTCTGTCTGAAACGTGTTCTGGATTTCCTATTAGAGAACCTTCTTCTTCAATGTTTAGCGAATCTGATTCTAAACCATAGCCTTCTTCGATTAGCCACTTGGCTCCTTTTTCTAAGACTGCATCTAGTTTTCTTTTTGATAATTGGAATGGACTTCCACGGCCTACGCCTGAGGGAACTTTTGCGTAGAGCTTTTCTAATAATTCTTCTTTGTTTTTTTGAATGTCCTTCTTTGTTAGGTTTGTTTTTACCATTCGAACTCCGCAGTTGATATCGTAACCTACTCCACCTGGTGAGACAACTCCTTTTTCTAAATCAAAACCTGCTACTCCACCGATACAGAAACCGTAACCTTGATGTGCATCTGGAAGAGCAATTGATTCGCCAATAATTCCTGGAAGTTTTGCTACATTTTTTATCTGTAACAATGTTTTGTCTTGCTCAATAATTTTGAATAATTTCTCAGATGCGTAGACTCTTCCTGGAACGTTCATGCCTTTTTCTTTTTCTATTTCAAATGAGGTTTTTGCCATAAACGTATGAAAATGGTTTCATTTAAATAGATTGGGTTGATAGTGAACGGTCTACAATTTATGGTTGACGGAGAAGGCAGGGGATAGATTGATATAAAGGACATTGAATTAATGTTAGGACATACTTGGTTGGATCTTTTTATTAAGGCAGATTGATATGAAGGCCGTTGAATTAATGTTACCCTCCGGGTGAGGGAATTGCTGGAGGTTATTGGTATTTTTAGTAAATATGAATTTCACAATTGAGACATATGGAGCAAACTATGACCGCAATGCAGTGGATAATATTATGCCTTGGGTGGGTCCTGGTATCAACGCTAAACATAAAAGTACAAAAAGCTGAGACCAATTAATTAGGGTAGAGCCATTCACTTTGGGATATGGCGTGCCAAAATTTCATACAGGTCAAAACCCTTGGAAAAGTTTTGACTAAATTTTGTATGGGACTACCTGAACGGAGTGAAGGAATTATTTCAGATTTTAGATTACTTTGATTTTAGAAATATACATTTGTTTGATCTTTTTTTTGTTCTTTTTTGACCAGCCTTTGAAAAACTCTTTTATTGTGAAATTGTTTTTTTCTTTTGCGAAGACTCTTCCATTTTCTTCGTAAATATTTTTATGTTGAGCCTTGAATTTTTCTAAGTTTTTTGTATCATCTTCCATTGGTCCGGCGAAGACTTCATATTCTTTTTTCTTTATAATAAAGTAACCTTTTCCTTCTTGGCCTTCTTCGTATTTAAAGCCACTATCTTCTACTTCAAAGTATCTTTTTAATTCGTGAATTAGGTGCCTGTGAAACTTTAGGAGTTTTGTTCCTGCAATGTCGCCGTTTTGTTTTTTTGTTTTTGTTTTTATTAGAACGAATTCTTTTCCTTCCTTTTCTGTTTTTATTTTTAGTTCATCAAGGTCTACTCTTTTTTCTATGAAAGCTTCTTTTGTTGGTTTTTTCAGGAAGGCTTTTGCTGCTATCTTGAATCTTTCAAAGGTTTCGTCGCTTAGTGCTGCCAAGGCGTTTCTTTCTTTGAAGGTTGGGTCTATTAAAATGATTGGCGACATTAATTTTGAGCCGTTCATTTCAAACATTACTTCTCTTTTGTTTTTGTATTGTTTTTCTGTATCTACTATGATTTTATCTTTTGTCTTCTTGGACAATTCTTTTAACATTTTTTCAAATGACTTGTAGTGGTAGACTAGAAGTTCTAGGGCGTAACCTGAAAAACCGTGGACATAACTTTCTGCTCCGTAGGTTTTTGTCGCGTGAGCGAAGGCTTTTGCTATCTTTATATCGTCTAAGATTTTTTTTGATTTTATTTTTTTATTTATGTATTTTACATGTGAGTAAGATAAATCTGTTATGTTTTCTGCTTCTTTGGGTTTGTTTACTTTTCTAACTGGAACTACTTCTATCTTGAACCAGGGGTTGATTTTTACTTGGAAGTAATCTCTTGAACCGTGAACTATGGAGACCTTCTTTGTTTTGCTTAGAATTTTTTTTATTAATTTTGTAAAAGTTGCTTCTGGGTATTTTTTGTCAAATCTCATAAATAAATCTACGTCATAGCTTCCTTTTTTCATTAGTGTATCTTTTGCGAAGCTTCCCCCTACGAATGGCTCTACTTTAATGTCTAACTTTTTTATTCTTGCGTTGATTGATTTTAGAAATAGAGCTAACTCTTCTTGCATGTAGGCCATTGTTTCTTTTGTTGGAATAATGTCTTTTAGAACTTCATTTAGGACCTTATCAATCTTATTTACCATAAAGAGAAAAAGAGTGGTTAATTTTTAAGGGTTTTTGTTGGAGGAAAGACGATTGACAGTTTACAGTGAACGGTTTACTGATAAAGCAGATTGATATGAAGGACATTGAATTAATGTTAGCCTTCGGCTTCGGGAATTGTTGGAGGTAAACAGAGTAGTTTTAAAGCATTAGATGTGGAACAATTGATGTTAATTTGAACCCGACTTGTTCATATAAGCTGGGAAAACCAGGCACCATTCGTGTCCTGCGTATGAGAGGACGGTAGACGGTTTACTGATAAGGCAGATTGATATTCGGGCAGTTGAATTAATATTACCCTTCGGGTGAGGGAAGGGCTCGTGATAGCAGAGTAGTTTTAGAACATTATATGTGGAACAATTGATATTAAGTTGAACTCGACTTGTCCCAATATATCTGGGGGAGTTATCAATTTCAATATTTTATTGGAATAAGAATTATATTACCAGATGCTAGATGTTAGAAATTATATCTTTTGGTCGTCTAGATTGTCGCCTTTCATTGTTGTTGCTAAGCCACTCTTTTTTAGAAAAAAAGACTAGGCCTTCTGAAAAAACTTAGTTAGCTGATAGAATCAATTATGGTCTATTTTTATTTTATTTACGCCACCTAAAGTTTGAGTTGAATTTGTGCCTAAAAATAAGAAATACAGGTGTTACCTCAGGGGTGACTTGTTTACGATTTAGCAATTATATCTTTTGGTCGTCTAGATTGTCGCCTTTCATTGTTGTTGCTAAATCTATCATGTATTTTCCTTCTTCTAGTTTGTAGACTAGTGGTCTTTTTTTGTTGAATAGTTTTGTTAGGTCGAGTTCAAATTTTCCTTCGCCGATTGATCTAACTGACTCAAAGTCTAATACTACTGGTGCATTTTCGTCTTTGATTCCTGCGATTTCTCTAACGTCTTTTTCGATTCTTACTTTTTGGTCTTCTGGGACTTCAACTGTTTGGGTATTTAGGCTGTCTAGTTGTTCTTGCCTTACGTAGAAGAAGAATTTGCTGTGGCAGACAGAGCAACCTTCGAGGATTTCTCTAGAGGCGATTGGAATAATTCTTGAGCATTTTACGCATTGGTGTGGCATTTTTGGTAGTTTACGGTTTACGGTCGACAGTTGACTGTTAACAATTTTAGTTATGTTCTTTAGAAGTGCGAGAATTATTTAAATGCTTTGTGGGGTAATATTATAAATAATTCGGGGAAAGCCTAGGGTTTAGGGTTTAGAGTTTAGGGAGGCGGAGGAGGTTAATGGTGGACAGTGAACGGTTGACTGTTGACCGTAAACTGTTGACCGAAAAGGCAAATTGATATGGGGTCGTTGAGTAGTTATTGAAGATTATTACGCACCCGCTGCACTTCGTCCGCCTTCGGACAGGACGCGCTTTGCCAATTTTATGTAATGAACAAGAACTCGCAAGTACCTATTCTAACGTAAAGCGTTCCAGCGCTTTATCTCCCGCAATTAATTGCAGAGACTAGGCAAGTTTGCTCTGCTTGGGCCGTTGAGTTATATACAAAAAGCAGAGGTCGCTTCCTTGAGATTAACAGAGTTTTGGGACATTGAAAATCTAGAATAATTTAATTTGTTAATATAGACTGAAATGTCATTAAAAAAAAGTAGTAACTATTTATTCAGAAATAGTTCGATTTTCTTTGGGTCTTGCTTAATTTCTTTTACTACTGAGACTGGACCAACTATTGTAATTGCCCCGAGGTCTGCGCCTGAGAGTTTTGTTGCTAAAGTGTGTTTGATTTTTTCCATTGGGCTCCTATTTTCGTGAGGTGAGATTATTGCAATTTCTATTCCTTTGAAATTCTTTACATGACCAATCATTGCCATTGTATCTTCTGTCAATCTTAGCTCTTCTTCTGGCCTTAGACGCCCTTGAATGATTAAGATTGAATTATGGAATACTAGGTCTAAAATTTTTTTAATTCTCTCAGAGGAGCTTAGATTTTTAATTTCTGTATAAGGAATGAACTGAATTGCAAACCCGTTTAGTGTTTTTTTCTGGGGAGATTTCTTTTTTGCTACCATATTATTTCACTCTTTTTGCTAGCTTGAAAACATGCTCGTAGAACTCGTCTAAGTTCTTTCCGTATTTTGCAGAGATTCCTATTACTGGATATTCTGGGAAAGCTTCTTGGATTCCTTTTATGTCGGCTTTTTTCAAATCAGATTTATTTGCTAAAACCAAAACTGGTATTTTTCTTGCTACTAAGTTACCAACAATTGTAATATTCACTTGATTGTAGGGGTTTTCTGTTGAGTCTAGAACTACTACAACTACATCCATATCATCTAGCCATTTGATTGATTCAATAATACCTTGAGTTGCTTCTTTTGCACGAGCTTTCGCATCGCCTTTCTTTACTTTATATTTTAAGAATTCTTCATAATCTACTCTTGTTGTTATTCCGGGAGTATCAATCATCTTAAACATCATTGTTTTTCCCTTATAGCTGATTTCTACTTTTTCTTTGAATTGAACGTGCCTTGTTTCATGGGGAACTTTTGAGACAGAGCCCATTTCTTCACCAGTGAAATCTTTACAAATTCTATTTGCTAAAGATGTTTTCCCTGCATTTGGTGGCCCATAAAAACCTAATTTTACATCTTTTTTATTCTTAAATACGCCTGAAAATACTTTCTTAAAAAATCCTTTGAATGATTCCATTACCATAGCTGTATTATATCTTTTTTATTTATTAAAGTTTGTGTGTTTTTGTCCTCTATTTTGACGGATTTGTTTAGACTGTGGTTGAGTTGGTTGTGTGTTTTTAGTTTTATCTTTTGTAGGCAGTAATGCTGGTAAACCAGTCTCTTTGTTTTCGAATTTCAGCATGATATATCTTATTTGCTCAGAAGTCCAACCTGATTTCTCCAAGCTTGCTTTAATTTTATCACCTGTAAGCCCTTGTTTCTTTGAATTGCTTACATAAATCATAACATTATACAAATTGTTTCTGTCTTTGAAGAGATGTGTCTCATAATTATATTGATACCATTTTCTTAGGAAGAAGTAAATAATGGCGAAGACAATGAGACTCAGAACGATGATGAGGATAATTTTAACTGTATTATTTTTGTCTACAACCTCTGGAATTTCTCCAACTAAGGACAACGCGGAAATTGGAGGAGCTATAAATAATGGCAGGTCATCAACATAGATATTACCTTCTGATATGAATTCTACGGCTCTTGTTTTCGGAACTACGATGTATGAATATTCGTCTGTTTTTGTAACTGAATCGTTAATTGAGGGAGTTAAGCTGTAATCGTCAAAATAGACATAGTATTCGTCTACAGCTATTTTTGGTGAGAATTGCAAGAGAACAGAGTTAAACAGATCTTCTTTGAAATCTCCATAATCAATTGAGACTGTTTTTGTAGAAACTTTTGTTGCCATATTTTTTGTATTCCAGTAAACAACAGCTGTTTCAATTTCGCTGTCAGAGCTTGTAATATTGTCAAAGCTTGATTGTTTTACACTTTCGGGAAAAACTTTCTCTGGTGTTGATATCAATGAAGTTCGAGGTGTCACTGATTTGACTATCCCCTCTGGAACTTCCATTGAGAGAATTTCTGAAATAATATCTTCGTAATCGGCATTTGATTTAGCTGCTTTAAATTTTAGATCTAAAAACTCAACCTGAGCATTTAGTTCTGACAACGATATTTTTGATTCAACAATTGATTTCTCAAACGGACTCATGGCGGCTATCTTTGTTTCCATAGTAGTGAGTCTTGCCTGCATTGATTTTATTTCTGAGTCTATTAGGTTCTTTGGAGAAAGAACTTCTATTAGGAAAAACCTTGAGATGGCTTTTTCTTGTGCATCTATTAATTTTACTTTAATTGTATAATTGCCTTCTAAATCAAAAGAATGAGTTGTTTTGTTTAATGTCGTACTTGAACCTGTTTTATTGTCTCCGAAATCCCATTCATATTTTGAGATTGTTTCGTTTGAGCTCATCGATATTACAAATTCTTCTGGGTAGTTACTTACTATCTTTGTCGGTGAGAGCGAGAAAATAATATTTTTAACTGTAATTTTATCTTTTACTATTTCTTCTCCGCCGATTGTTAATTCGTATGTTCTTGTGATTAATTTTGGACCAACTGGTAAAATATTGTCAAAGGATAATACTTGGAATTCACTATTTATATCTGAGGAATCTTCCTGCAAATCGAATATTAAATTGCTTGAAAATTGTCCAGCGTTTTTAGGATTATAAGAAGTTGCTATGTTTGAGATTGTAACTGTCTGATTTACTGAGGACATTAATTGAACTGGAACGTAACAACCAGAGCTACAATCTAGGCTACCATATTTTTCTTGAATATATGATTGAAATAAACCCGAGATAATATCACCTGTTGGAAGTTCATCTAGAATGTTTATTTTTCCAACTGGGTTGAATTTTTTTGCTCTTGCTCCTATTTGATAAGCTGCTACTTCTTCTATTCCAGTTGCTATATTCCCTTGAAAACCACATTTTTTGTCTTCTTTTTGGGAGATATAAGCCTTTGTGTAAAATTCGTTATTTCCGATGTCTCTTGATAAACAAAAATAATAGTAGTCTTTTTCTGGGACTAAGACATCAATTGTACAAAAAACTTCTGAACCGGATGGAGATATTTGCCCTGACGTGAAATCACAATCTTTTATCAAAGTTCCTTTCTTTGTAAACATTTCAATTGTTACTCCGTTATCATCATTATTCTCTGTTTTTTTTAACCAAGCTCCTACTTGAAATCCTGGTGCCTCATCTAATTCAATTTTTTGACAGAAGGGTTTTGAGGATTCGAGTGTTGTCTCTCCAATAGATTCTCCAGTAATATTATAACAACCATAATTTGTAGTGGCACTTAATTGAGAAGATATCTTTGAATTTCCGGTGTCTATTTTACCGTCTTTTAGAATATCTATTTTTATTTGATTTTTCTCTGAGAGGCCTGCAGTACTTGCTAGATTGAAGGATACGGAGTTTATTCCTTCTAGATTACTCCCGAATTTGAAGCCCAAAACTCTTGTTTCATTTTCTTTTAGAAAAAATGTTTTTATTGAGGAACTGTTTGAAGCTGTGTAGTCGGAGAGACAATCTTTTATTGAACAATTATATGTGTAATTTGCTAAATCAAGAAACTCTTTTAATGAAAATTCATTTTCTTCTGTGTCTTTTACTTTTTCGTCGACTGAATGTTTATAGAAACTTATATTTGCCCAACCTGATATATTTTCGCCTTTCATGTAAAGTGTGTCAAGAGAGGTATTTTCCATGTAAATTGTTGCTTGAGCTAAAGCTGCGAATGCTATTATTAACACCAAGAATATTGAAACTTTTTTCATTTTACACCTCTGCAATAAAAAGGTTTTATGTATTTATAAAAGATTTGATGTCAAATTTTTGCTAAGATTCTGCTCTACCGCACCCTAGTGAAATTCCATTCACTTTGGAATATGGGAAAACGAAATTATCAGGCAGATAAAATAATTGGAAAATAT
>JAQICZ010000059.1 GCA_027858295.1 Nanobdellota archaeon
ATTAACAATAGACCCATTAAAAGTTTCACTATATACCAAACTTCCTCCACTAGCCAAATCATAAAATAAAACAGTCAAATTCCCAAGTGTCAACTCATCGCCTGTAGAATTCACAACACCCGTTCCCTGATCATAAAAAATAACAGATGACACACTAGACAGAACCATCACAAATAGAACTAAAATCAAAAATCTCTTCATCTAAATAATAAGAAATGAAAACTTATATTAGATAACACGAACATATTCACATAATATTTTATAGACTTCACTATAATGTCTCTTGCATAAAAATTATCTTAGTTTCATTTTAAACACACCCAGTAGCTGTGGTGGCATCATCTAGTTGTTCCCACTGAGTACCATCACATACACAATACCAGTGACTATCAAGATCGTAATAGAGTGCCCCTTCAACATCTGCAGTACAAGTAAAAGGTGGATGGACAATACCATTTAATTTGATAAAATCTTCAGCCAAAATAAAAGTATCACTCCCTCCACCAATTGAAATTGATAATTCAACAGGTTTTGTAACTAAATTATCTTCTGTTCTCTTTATCGCCATGTAATTATAACTAGTTGTGTTCACAAAAGGTGTTCCATCTATTTCTTTATTGCAAGCCCCCCTGTTAGACGGAGACACCACACTAATTGAGCCAGATGTAGTAAGTCCCACCGTGGTATCACTAACACCTCCACTAAAGACCTCCCATTCGCCAGAACTATTACAATAATACAATTCTGAAATAATATCCGAAGATGCAGGAGTTACTAAATTTATGATTATTTGTGTAAAATTCGTTGACCCCCCGAGATACAAAGTAGAATTATCATTTTCAAAAATTGTTACATTTAAAATTGTGCTAATTGCTGAAGAAGTTATGTCTGTCGTTGTTCCATTTCCATTATCATAATATACTTCTAAAATAGATGAGACATCTCCCTGCCGTATATAAGAATCAAAATCTCCTTGCAATCTAAATAAATCAATCACCATTCCCGTAGCCTTTTCCCCAGAAATAATAGCATCAATAAATTTATGATAACTATTATTAAAATTCGTTGGTAAAAATTCAAGAAATACATTTGACGTATCTGTTGATTCCGAAACTGATGTTGAAAAAAGCTTACTCAAAAGAGTTGAAACCCCATCAAATCCATTTGTATCTGCATCAATTCTCATTGCCTTATGTTGATCTGCCCCGACAACATCATTTACTGCAAATCCTTCTGCGCCTGTTCCATTCAGAATTTTTAATTCAAATTTTGATTCTGGACTATCTCCGACGTAAAACTCTCCACTTCCGCCGTCGCTAATTACAAAAACGGGATTACTAATCAATTTATATTCTTGGTTTACTAAATCGCTAGACCAAGCAGGATTACCAGAAAGCTTTATACAGCTTGAGTTAATATACACCGAGACTTCTGCGATTGCTCCTTCATAAATACCAGACTCTATCTTCAACCAATTTTCATCATCTTCATTGGCTTGCGAAAAAATCCCAAAGTCATCACAAAAATAATTATTAGCGTCAGTAAAAGTTCCATTACTTCCAGATGTTCCAATATCACTTAAATTTCCCATAAAAGTATAAACGCCCCAATCAGAAACCTCTCCATAAATTCCCTCTCTTGTATAGGTAATTCCCTGAACTTCAAAATCATCTTGCACCCCCATATCGGCTCCAGTAGTTGAACTATTACAATCAATACGAGTAAATCCCCAATCACTACATAAATTATTTTGACTTTGATTAAGTCTTGTATCATTTTGATTTACTACCATAAAACTTCGAGCAATAAAATTAGCTTGTTCATTTCCCCCATTTTGAATTTGAAACCTAGGTGTCCCATCATTACCCAAAATTTGGAAGATTGAATTGGAATCTGAAACTATTGGGTCTGCTCCAACAGTGTATAACGAACCATTAAAACTTCCTGAAGTGTATTTAGAAACATAACTTATATTTCCTATCCCTGCGTATAATGTGTCAGCATAAGTTTTATTCCAATTGAATAATGTTAAGTAAGTTGAATCGTTTGCACCAAAAGTATCGTTAACATAAATTGGAGCAGTTGTTAAATTATAATATCCAAATGGATTAGCTAAGCCATAATACAAAGTATCAGCATAAGTTTTATTGAATGCAGCATATGTTGAGTTCCAGTAATTAGCTCCGTTAGTAAAATTTAAATTATTTGTGTATCCTCTGTCCCCCAAGTCATCAGTAAAATTTGATAAATGTGAGTAAGTAGTGTCGGTATCACGAGAATTAATTGTATTGTTTAATATTGTTTCATTAATAATTAAAACTCCACTTGAGTTAACTAAATACTTGTTTCCTGTTATGTTCCAAACTGTGTCTACGCCAGAAGTAGAATAATTCACTTCCTCCCAACTTGAAATTGTCGAACCATTCAATGTTAAATTCAAAGTATTAACATTCGTAACAAATAAAGAATTTATTCGTGAAGCCAGACTCCCAAGCCAACCAAAAAATCCATAATTAGTTACAGTAATATTCTCCTCAAAAGTTTCCGATTCATTGGCCAGCGCATAATTACTCAAATTCGCAACATCAAAATCATCAGCCTCACATTCAACCGTTCCATTAGAATAAATTTGTCTAATAGAACTTCCAGCTGGACACGGATCAATTAAAGAAAAATTAATGAAACTCGCATTATTAATAGCACCATAAGGGGATTGAAACTCAATTCTATCAACTCCACTAAAATTCATATT
>JAQICZ010000024.1 GCA_027858295.1 Nanobdellota archaeon
TCATACACCGAAGCGAATGATTAACCTCCCACACTACTTATTTACTTTTTCCCTTCAAATCGTTTTCCAATCAATTTGAAATGTCTGGGAAAAGTTTTCTCATACACCGAAGCGAATGATTAACCTTCCCACACTATTTATTTACTTTTTCCAACCTTTACTTTTCTTTACCTAAACTCTTAAGCTCACCCTCAACATCTTTAAGAATTTTTAACAATTCTTTCAAATCCTTTTTGTCGTGAGTTATATAAAAATATTTTATTTTTAAGTTTACCAATTTTGCCTTAGCCATCAAATGAAAAACATCATGTTTCTTTCCCTGCTTATTCATTTCCTTCTCAATATTATGAATCCTCATCTCCAAATTTGACTTGATTGAATGCTTATACAAATCCATTCTTTCCAAATCACCCTTAATTCTTCTAATATTTCTACGAGTCTCACGGGGCACAATTAGCTTAGCAACCGTCTTCAAATCCCTAAGTTCACGCTTTACCATATTATATAGTGTAATATATATTTTAAAAGAGTATCTTTATTTGAATCACTTATTCATATAGAATCAACTTCACAACCACCTTCAATTCTCTAATTTCACGCTTTACTATATGATCTAGTGTAATATGTATTTTGAAGAGTTACTTCTTAAACCAAAATTTCGCTGATCTAAAAAACAAGAGATAAATCAAAATATAAAAAGAAATTCCCAAATATGCTAAATCCAATAAAAAATTCCAAAAGAAACTTCCAATTAATGAATTACTAAAATAACTAAGAAGAGAAACTAATTGTAAAATGCCAACTATTGCAGCAATAATAATCACGAAAATTCTCCAGGAATTTTCTCCCTTCCAAATTCCCTGGCCTGCCCAAAAACAAATTAGAGACAAAACCACGACTAAGGCCAAGGACAATATTACAAAAATGCTCCCAAAAGGCATTTGCAAAATTCCAAAAGCAGAAAAAGAAGATTTAGCTATTAATGAATAAACAAAGCTTCCAATAAAAGTAATAATCAGAAAATAATGAAAATAAGCAATAAGCTTAATACCGATAGGCCTAACTTTTTCCATAAACGATGTATCTGGAACATTTAATAAGTTGCTAACTTGATTAACCATAAATTGATTAACAAAAAAGAGTTAATAAATACTATCATACATCCAACAATTTATGCCCGCACCGCAGGTGATAATTCAATTGCCCTCATCACTGAGGCCTCATCTCAATGAGGTCATCCCGGCGGGAAGCGATAGCGAAGTAATCTTATAATCACCTATTCTTTCTTCTCTTCAGGCTTAGTTTCTTTAGGAACCGCCTCAGCCGCTGCCTTCTCTAACTTTTCCTTAGCCTCAGCATCAGCCTTTTCCTTAGCAGTCTTAGCTTCTTCTTCAGCCATCTCAGCATCATCAATTAATTCCAATTCCTTCTTAGGTGCAGGCTGACCAAGCTTATCCCATTCCTTAGCAACACGAGGAGCAAGACCTTCTAAATAAATTTCAACAACAGAGAACGACCCACTCATAACCTTATCCTTAACCAATTTCAATTCCATTTTCAAATCAAAAGTATCAACCTTCAACTTATCCAACTCCTCAATTTGGAATTCAAGTTCATCAACTATTTCATTAAACTTATTATATTTCTCCAGCTCCTCATCCGTCAAACGGCGAGTACTATGAAGAATCGGTCTAAAGTTTACGAAATACGGACGACCACGATTATAATCAGCATTCTGAAACATGATAACCCCAACTTCAGCACGAACCAAGGACTTTAAAAAATCCTCTCCATACTTCGTCCTAATCCTCTCCAAATCCCCTTCCTCCAAAGTACGTGTTTGAAGTTCAGTATTAATATTCGCTTTAATCTGTCCCGCAAAATCGTTCAGAACCTGCGAAATCAACATTACACCAAGACCCCATTTACGGAATTCACGACAAGATCTTTCAATCTGCAAAAACCCAGCACCACTACCACCAAACTTCGGCAACAAACGATGAACCTCATCAAAAACAAATAAAGTCTTCAGCTGAGGGAATTCTTTAGGATCGCTTCTAAAAATCTGCTTAATTACATTAGAAACAAAAATATCAATCTCAGCAGGTGTTAACTTATTCATTGAAAAAATTTGAATCTGTCCGGGAGCAACATGTTTGCTAATATCAATTTTCTGTTTTGCATCCTTAATCATACGAACATTCCCTTTAAACGCACGAGCATCCTGTGGCTTCATTCCAAACTTAGGATAATAAGCCATCATTTTTTTATCCTCACATTTACGAAGCATACCAGACCACTGCGCCGTTGGATCAAAAACAATAACTGCAACGTCATTCATCAAAGCTTCCTCAATCACTACTTGTGCCGAGATAGATTTACCCATACCTGTTGCCCCTGCAACAATCGCATGAGTTGTCAATTTATCAATTTCATAATAAGCTGGTTTTTTTGTCTCTGCAACATTTCCCAATCTAACAGTCCTGGCCCCTGGGTTTGGTAAAGTATCATAATCTACTTGAATCTGATATCTTTTTTTCTTATTCTGAAATCTCCTATACATAAACAAGTTTAATGAAGCAAAACTCAAGAAAGAAATAATTGAGAATACAATCCATAAGGGAACACCGAAGAAAGAATACAAATAAATTGGCATTGATGTAACAAATGAAGAAGTAACTGTCGAAAACAAATTCAAATAATCAGCATTAATTTCTAAAATATAATCTCCTGTCGTGAAGTTTTCAGGGATAGAAAAAGTCTTCAAAATAGTTAATGAATTATCAACCTCAACATCAAACTTTTCAGTTAAAAAAATCGTTTCCCCAGATAAATCTTTAACATTAGCTTCTAAATTTACCTCATAACTTTGATCTCTAAGAAGATTTTGCAAATTCAATTTATATTTAAGATCTCTTCCTGGCTGAACTAAATTATGAAACAAATCTATCTCCATCAAAAGAACCTCAACAGGAAATTTCTTTTCAACAATCTTAATCTTAATTGGAATTTCTTGGTCTATATCTCCTGAAATTATTAGCGTCCCTTCATAAGTTCCAAGTGGCTGCGTTCCATATACAGTAACCTTCAAATCAGAATAAACATCTGGAGCAATGGCTATTGTTGTCTTATCAATTTTTACAAAATCCTTAAGATTAGGAGTTATCTGAAAATTCAAATTCATATTTGTTCTCCTTAAATTATAAATTCCAATTTCTTCCTCAATAAAAGTATTTTTCCTCACTTCCTTATTTATTTCCTTAGAACTAATCCAATTATCTTCCCCTCTTGCTTTTATTTCTTCAATAATCTCTTGACTAACGCCTGCATCTTGTGGTTTCTCCGTGTAAGGGCCAGTTTCAAATTCATAAGCTTGGGTTGCCGGCTCTAATATAATATTTACCATCTCATTCTGACCATTAAATGTAAAGTTCATTGTCTGGTGAAAATTACCAAAACCTTCCTTGATTGCCACTAAAGAATGCTCTCCCATAGTTAAAGATGCATTAATAATATAATTCCCAGATTCGTCTGTGAGAACAACACTTTCCCCTAAAATAATTTTAATCTTCGCAAGAGGAGTACCAGCAGCATCACTAACATTTCCGGAAACCACAACCAGAATCAAATCCTCAAGCCCAGGCGTAAAATCATTCATTGTAAAATTTTTCTCAACATTATAATTAGTAAAATTAATAGTTACACTTGAAAAATAATCATCATAATTTTCCTTTTGAGCAAAGAAATTATAATCATTAGGCGTCACAGATGCTGTCAAAGAATAATACCCATTTGAATCTGTAAACACCTCAATTCCTGCCAAAATAATACTCACGTTCTCCAAAGGGTCCCCACTCTCATCAAATGCAAAACCATAAACAGTACCATCAATGTTTTCACCAATTCCCCCTCCTTCCGGGCATTCATCAGTGGGATCCACAAAAAAGAAATAATCAGCATCCCCCTCTTCAGGTATAGGTAAAAGCATCTGATAATTCACAATTTTTTTAACATCAAAAGACTTCTGAACACTACTAATATGTGATACATATACCAAATTAGTTCCGTCCGTTAATACTCCCAAATCAAAAATATCATTTTGCCCATCCCAACGATAAGTATGAGTTGCTGGTATATTATTAATTACTCTTCCACCAATAGAGATATTCATTATTTCATCAAAAGTATTTTCCGCGCAATCCCTTTTTCCACTGCATCCAGTAGAAGCGTCTACCAATGCTGGATCTCCCGAACTTAATAAATCGAAATCTATTAGACTAGAAGTCGATGCAAAAAGTTCATTTCCGCCTGCCATGTCTGACTGAATACAATCAAAAAAGACATCCTGACGAACTATCTCACTAGCAGAAAAAGTTCCGAATAATTGTTCTGTAAATTCTGGCACACGTAGAGCCAGCCCATAAGTACCACTCCAATAAGCAGTATCATATTTCCTATAAAGAGTCATCTCAGTAATATCTCCAGCTTTAGAGTCAACTCCATAAGTAGCATACCCCTCAAGAGTCGCCTGACTCATCAGAAACAAGAATAAAAGAGAAACACTCATTGCCGTAGCAAACAAAAGAAAAGCAACAATTTTCTTTTCAACCTTCTCTCTACGGATCTCTTCTACAGCAACGCTTTTAGCAGTCTTTCGACTTCTGACTCTATTCCCAATAGAATTAACTCGACTCTTTGCCTTCCCCATACAAATTTTATTCAAAAATTTCCCCAAGGATTTTTGAACTGCCTGAAATTTTGGCACCCATACACACTAGTGAATGGAACTCCTTTGAAAAATATTGCTTCCCCCATAAAATTCAGACGAGAATATTATTAATAAAGGTTTATTCACAAAAATACATTAAAATATACCTCCTCACTTCTACTTTATTATATTCCTCAACGAAAAACATTAAATATCCTTGTCAAAACTCAATAGGAATTTAAAATGGCCGGGTGGACACTATCAAAAAATTACTTTTCAACTGTCTCTTCATCAGGCTTCTTTACTTCTTCTGCCTTCTCTTCTCCATCTTCAGACTTTAAACCTCCAGATCCAAGCTCTTTCTCAACAGCCTTCTCTTCTTCCTCTGCCCTTTTCTGTTTATCAGCAATCTCTTGCTGCTTCTTTGTCAAAGCATCCGATTCCTTTTTCTTCTTAGCCTCAGCCCTGGCCTTAAACCAATCACTAATTAACTTATTTTTAACCTTAAACCAATTAACAACCATCATAACCTTTTCAACGGCAGCATCCCAGAAATTTCTAGAATGAAAACCAATCCTCGACTTCACCAAACGATAAACATTTCCAATGTCAAAAGATAAAGAAGAAAAAAAGACCCCTAATCTAAAAAAAGAAAATTTCACCCAAGAAGGAATCATGTGATATTTTACATGACGATACAATAAACCAGCCCTAAATTTAAACATTTTCCACCTTTGCTTAAACCTATCCCAAAAAGAATGATTAAAATCAAAATTATAAGCATGATAAACACCGGGCTCCAGCTCCTTCCTTTCTTTTTTCTTCGGCATCTCCAAAAGTTCCTGCCCATGAGAATTCACATATCTTTTGTAATCCTTACCTCTCCTTTTCAAAAGCTTATTCAACTTCTTAGAAAAATTATTTCTTGCCTTATCCTTTAACTTTGGAACTTTCAGCTTCTCTCTATACTCATCAACTAACAATTCAAAAGAATTCTTATATTCATCTTCAACTTCCCCTAAACTTTTCATTAATTTTACACCCCAGTTAAAATAACCAACAAAAAACAATTAATAAAACTTCTCGCCCTTTCATCTCCCCATTTTGATTTACTTTTTATTTAGACAAGGCATTTTCTTTCGTTGTGTACTTCCCGTACGCGAGGAAGGAAATAACGCAATATAAATGAAAAGTAAACAAAATAACCACTACTTGCAGTAGCAATTGCATGTGTGACAATCCGCTTCAGCTGCAATAAAACTAGAATTCACATACTCTGTATCTTCCATTCCACAAGTATTCTTACATCTAAGAGAACAGTCATTATCATCTCTTATCTGATGAACCAAATTTCCCATAATCAAAGAACACTCATCTCTAACATCAACAGAATGAGGTTTTTCAAAAGATTTAGAAATAAAATCAAAACTAACAAACTCAACAAAAGTTAAGATAATCAGAATTAACGCAAAGACAACTGCAGCCCACAATAAATATTTAGAATAAAAGATATGCTTAGATTTATTTTTTCTTTGAACCTTTTTGTTTTTTATTTTTTTCATTTTCTTCTCCAGATTGTTTAGAATTTTCAGATGATTCATCTAAGTTTTTCTTCTTATGTTTACATATCTTCGCGAAGTCCTTTAATAAATCTTTCAAGCCCTTTTCTTCATCTTTAATTTCTTCTTCTACTTCCACGAGATCAAAATAAATAGACTGCCACTTCTTTTCCACTTCTTGCAACTTAGAAATTTTTTCATTAATTCTTTTTTGAAAATCTTGACCCAGAACTTCTAAAACATCTTGTTTCTTTTGCTTATTCCAATAAGTTTTCATATCATCAAGGACATCACTGGAAGAGAACCTATTATCATACCACTTATCCAATTCATTCATATCTGAAATTTCTTTACTAATATCTTTTTGCAAATCAGAAAAGAAACTCTTTCGAATAGAAGGCATTACTTTTTTCGTTGGTCGTTCTTCAGTCTCCTCAATATTCCGGACTAACTTCTCAACAATTTGAGAGTTCGTTTTATTATCCCTAATGGGCTTTGCCTTAACAATCATTTCTTTTTTATCTAAACTTTCAGAAACTTTCGGTTCAACTACAACCTTCTCTTGCTCATTCAGAAACGAGTGTAATTCCTCTCCAGATTCTTTTTCAATTTCATCAGAAATTAAATCTGGAAGCTCGCTTGGAGCCACTGTCTTCTTTTTACCTATTCCAAAAAATGTCATATTTTAATAAACCTCTATTCGTTTTTATATCTAACCTACAATCACACGAACCTTCTTGTCCATATGCTCTTTCGGCAAGATAATGTGGGCCCCATTCCCGAACCCTTTAACCTTTCTTTCCATAACTTCCTCAGACACACCTAATTCTCCCAGGATAGAATGTAATCTTTCTAGTTGCCTTTTCAGCTCTTCAATTTTTCTTGAGTTCATTTTATTTTTCACACAATCCTCAATTGCCCAATCGAATTTATGTATATATAATTATATATACACTTCTTTATAAAAGTTTTGGTTAAATATCTCTTTTTGAAATTTTTCCAAGGATTTTAGATTGCGAATAAGAAGTGTTTTTCTCAGAAATCCATAAAGGATTTCGAGAATCAGAGTGGATCAAAAAAACTTTACGTAGTTTTATTTAAAAAAAACAAAAATACCCTCGAACAATCGAACTAAATCAACTCGTAATAAAAATAGACATCCTGTACATTGACAGAATCATATTCTCGCAATTTTGCAGGAATCTTTATTTCGTAATCATAAGTTCCATATTTTCCAACAGAATCTCTGTTAATATTTGAAACAAAAACAATATCTTCTTTTTCCACAGAATCAAATTCACCAGTACTATCATCAGAAGCATCCCATAAGATACCAGTTTTAAAATTGTCATTATCCGTAGACTGAACCAATGGAACAGAAGAAATGTTTTTTCTATGAATAACCATGCCATCAAAAGAAGATGAAGCATATGTGGAACTTATAGAATCAATGTAACCGGTCATCCCAAGCAAAGTGTCCACCTCAGAAAAATCATCCAAAGCATTGACTCCCAAACGCGTTTTCCCAAGTGCAAACAAATCCAACCAGCTAATTTGACTTTCACTATCGGCCATAAAAACATTTCCCTCAAGATTTGTATCATTTCCCCATGACCCAAAATCAAGAGCCGACCTCAAACCCTTTGCAGCCTCAATGCTCCCATAAAATTCTTGCCAAGCCGGCACAGAAAATGAATTATTATCTTTATTATTAGTCTCATTATCTTCGGAAATACCTAATGAAGAATCCAACACTACAAATATATTATTTAACCCTATAACAGGTTCCATTAAACTCCTAACAACAAGAGAAGAAAAAGCTCCGACAGAGACCGTCACATTATCTGAAATCTGGATACCGCCTAAATCCGGATCTCCAAAGTAAAAAGAAACAGTAAAATCATCTGCAGAAATACATCCAGAATTAGAAATATTTGCACTAACATTAATAGACTCGAACTCGATAGGGCTTAGATTACTGAAAGCCACCTCCTCATAGACAAAAGATAACTCTGCACTACCAGAAGAAGCTTCAAATGGAACAGGCAAAGAAGCTTTCATGTTTCCAGCATTATCCATAGCAAAACATACAACTTCCCAGATCCCTCCCTCGTTAACAACAATGTCCGAATAATAATCGCCAGCTAATAAAAAGACAGAGCTAACATTATACATATTACTTGGCGTAGATACCTGAATTAGAACTTCCAGTATTCCAAATGCATCATCCGTATTACAGGTTACTCGTAAAGGAGCACTACCACAAAAGGAACTCTCATTTAAAACAACATTATCAATATTAGGATCCACCCTGTCAATTATCACCGTCCTATTCTCAGAGAAACTCCCGACAAGACCGTCTTCCGCATAACAAGAATATTCAAAAAAGCCCTCATTCAAAGAACGTGAAAAGATAGCAGGCCCCTCACTAACAGAAGCCTTCTCAACAAGACCCCAAACTCCAGAAAAGTTACCATATAAGCTAATGTCACCAAAAACCGAATCCAAATCATTAAAAGAACAATTGAAATCAATAGACAAATCATTTCCTATATAATCGTCAACGGGATAATTAATCTCAGCAACAGGGACACTATTAACCGTTAAATTATCTACTATATCATAACCCTCAAAACTTATAACAATGGAGCTATAATTTGATACATAATTATTTCCAGAATCCAAAATCTCAACTAACAGCTTGTCCCCGGCTATACACGGAATTGCAAGCATTTCACAATCCATCATATAGACATGGTCAAACGCAGAATTCCCATTCACCCCAATAATATCTGTCAAATTATCAGCCTTTCCATTTACGGGGTTCCACATAACAACAACATGACCATTAGCACTCTCTCCATCCAATGCATCATTTACATAACCAGTAATCCAATGAGCAGAACTAACAAAAGATATCGAAAATAAAATACTAACCACTAATAACCAACAACCAATAACTAATTTATTCTTCCCCATAAACCAACTACCAATTCTTACTATTTAAGAATTTATAGAGCCTTCGCCTACCCTCTTTTTCCCAAAAAAAACAACTGCCTCTCTCTTACTTACAATAAAAAGCCAAAAAAGAACTCCAATCACAAAACCAATCACAAGACCAAAAAGAGACAATGATATAATCAATCTACGAGAGCTTGAATCACTTGAAATATCAATAGCCTCAACAATACCATTATACTCCAAATTTGTCTCATTTAGAAACATATTCTCAGTAATCCACTACAGTTCCCTTTCATGCTTACTCTCCAACATTTTATTTGTAATCAAAACTGAAAACAACAAAACCAAGACAAAGAGTGACACCCCAACAATAAAACCATACACTCCCCATTTTTCATGAAAACGATAGAATAACTTCATTTAATAATATTATAAATTCTAAAAATCGAATTCCTTCTCCTTCGATGACCTTTAGCAAAAAGGTTGTCGTTTGAGAAGGAAAGTTAAAAGTCGAATTCCTTCTCCTTCCTACGCCTCAAAGCGAATAAGAAGAAAAATATAAGCCCGGCAGAGGCAGCACCAATCATAGTATAAGTAACAGTCGACAGAGTAGAAACCCGCAATTCAAATCTTCCAGTAAAAATTTTAACAAGTCCAGTTTCCTTCTCTCCATATCTAGCAGTCAGATCAACAAAAGTATTATCTTCCAAATCCCCATCTGCCATATCTTCACTAATCAAAAAAGTAAAATCCTTTCCAGGAGCAATTCTTTCTGCCCTATCAGAAGCCAAAGTTCGCTCTTCATATCCAATCAGAACATCATCCAAAGACAAATCAACCCAACAAGCAACATCGGCAATATTTTTTACAACAACCTGAAACTGACCCTTTTGCTTATTATAAACAACTTTAGAAACATCAATCTCACAATCATCAATAATATCGACTACAGAAATTTCGACTTCCGCATCAATCGCTCTATCAAGAGAAGTTTTTGATTCTCCATATAAAGTGAAAATCTCAGCAACTAAGCCATCATAACTATCCAATTGGACATCGTAAGTCAAAGTCTTATAACTCCCAGGAGAAACAAAAATAGCTTCAGCATCACCAAGAGTTATTCTTTCTCCATTATCTCTAATAGTAATCGTTCCCTTCAAATATGCTTGCGTATTTGAGGCACTCTTATATGTAACCTCTAGCTGATTAGTCATTTTATTGTATTCAACAGAATAAATCTCAAGCTTCAACACAGGAGTTGGCAAGGGAAATAAATCCAAACCCTCAACTGCAGCAACACCTTCACCAGGAGTTCTTGCGCCACGAGCAAACTTAACCATAACAGAAATCGCCGCACTACGACGAATGTTTGTCGCAGCACCAAGCAACTCATTCCCTATCAAAACACCAATCTCAATATCTGAAGATTTTAAATAATCTCTAATTTGATCTGGTACATTCTCACGACCAGTAAAAAGAATCGGCTGAGTCCCAATCATCAACTCTTTCTCAATAAATTCACCATTCGTCAGAAGAACTTGCTTCTGTGGAGAAAGCTCTAAAAACTTTTTAACAATCTCAATATTGTCTTCAAACTTATCTTGATGATTTATAACTTCAGGGGAATACTCTTCTAATGCATCCCTAACTTCACGATCGACATATCCATAAATTAAAACATTATCAACAGTCCTTTGAGAAAGTACAGCTTTAATTTCATCTATAGTATATTTGTTCCCAAAGAAAACCCAAGAATTTGTTTTTACAGCATAAGGGACTACCGCAATAGCACTATATCCATAAGAATCATCAACAAAGATAAAATTAGTAATTCCATCCAATTCCTTAAGCAAATCAATATTCAAGTTCCTAGAAACAATTTCATCTGCACCCGAGAACCCATTATCCTTAATTAAATTTGGATAATCAAAAACATACGCCGCATCTCTAGAACTAACAACCCTAATTGTTTTAGATTTTCCAATTGAATTCAACAAAATCTTCCCATGGGGAACGCTTACCAAAAAATCACTCTGAACACCTTCCAAATTTGCATAATGCAACCCAGAATAAACATCAGTCCACTTTTCAGAGTTTGTAATAACATAGTCAAAATCAGCAGCGGAAACAATCGGCAGAAGAACTAACAACAATACAAACAACCCCAATCTTACTACTCTCCCCATAAAAAAAATAACAATTTCTGTTATTTAAATGTTAAGGTGATTTATTAGCTAACTGTATTCCAAAAAAGAAACTGCAGCATAACAAATATTGGGAATAATTAATTACAGTATCAAAAAAATACAACAAGAAATTAAACTCAATATAAAAACAGGTAATTCACATAGGTCGCTCGTTAGGGGGGCATTCGGAATAAAATAAAAACAATTTCAATAATTTCAACTAAATCAATGGAGAAATAAATACTTCAACAACAGCACTCGCGAGCATCAAAAGAATAGCAATGCCTATCAAAATAAAAACATCAAGAAAGACTCTTCTCATTTTCAATTCCTGAGTAAGTTCACCCTTCACAACCGACGTATAAATAATTCCACCTGCAAGTATCACAATAAAATATGACAACATCTCAGGCAACCCATGCAAAAAATATTTAGTAAAAGCCAAAGGGAAAGAGATTGCCCCATGTTGATTAGCAATCCCCCCAATTACATACCCCATTATACTCGCATTCCAAGTCAAAATAAAAATTGCTCCTGCTCCATAAATCAGAGCAATAATCAAAGACACCAAAAGAACCTTTAAATTGTTCCCAACAATTATAGACAAAACCCCTCCGTTACTAATAGCATCACCAGTTATACTCCCCTTTATTTGACCAAAAACTCCTTCCTGAATCGAAAATATTTGAGAAGTTGTTTCAGTTGGCAGAACATAAGTCCAAAAGGCAAAAGATATTACTATCCCAATAAACAAAGCCAAAAACAATTTCAACGGCTTTTTATGCTCACGAAGCAAATGTTTCTCATCAAAATAACCTTCCTTTACAGATTCTCTTTTTATAGCACCCTGAGTAACATACAAACAAGAAGCCATAGTAAAAAAAACTGCAATCAATGATGTATATTCTGGGAAAACCCAAGTTCCAACAAGAATTGAAATAGAAGAATAAAAAATAGCAATAAACATCATTTCCCAAGGGTGCCTTTCCGCCTTCTTAGCATTAAATAATATATCTATCATATTAACTACAACCTAAATCTATTTATTAAACTTAAGGCCAAACAAAAAAACCATTAAATCTAATTAACCTCAAAGCCACTCAACTTATCCCGAACACTTTTTAAGATACCCAAAACAACATAATAATTATCTAAATCAAACGTTACTTCTAATAATTTTAACTTCAATGGTAGAGTCATTAATTCATAATCAATAACACTCACCTCCTCACCATGTTTTCTTACATAAGAAATATTTCTTTTTAATTCAGAATACTCAGAATTAAAATAATCAGAAACCCGCTCCTTGATTGATTCAAGTATATCCTTTCTGGAGGTATAAATTCCCGTAAAATTAATTTCCTTCGTTAATTCTTTTTTGAACTCAGAAATAACTTTCTTAACATCATCAGTCCCAACAATTCCTAACGCTTCCTCCAAATCCTTTATTTCAAATCTCTCTGACATTTTATATTTCTAAGAATTTCACATATCCATCCAAATCAACCACCAAAAAATATCTGGGTGGGTTCGCATCTTCTGCCGCCTTCAAATACAAATGTTTTGGCGACACGGAGTGTGAATAGAGGCGGGATACTACCAAAAAACTATTCCTTAGACACCCCTTTATTTTCTTTAGACTCTTCAGCTACCTCTTCCTTCTTATTCTCCTCTTCAGTTTCCGAATGTTCCCCTTCTTCTTCTTTAGAACCTTTTTCCGTCTTCCCTGAAGACTCAGGATTCACAACTGACGACTCCTTCTCCTCAACCACCCCAATCTTAGCCAATGCAGTAGCCAACTCATTCTTCTCCAAAATCCCTTCCAACTTCTTACCCTCAGCTTCACCAAATTGTTCTCCAACCCATTTAGCAACATCATTCTTCTCCTCGTTTATATGAATCGCAAAAATATCATCAGCCATATTAGGCAAATATTCTTTCATCTCTTTCAGACTACTAATCATAACCCCATTATCGAATGTAAGACTCGCAACAATCTTTTCATCAAGCTTAACTTCCACCTTAGCAGCAACCTCTTCTGCCACCTCTTCTTTCTCAACTTCGGCATCATGCTTCTCTTTAGCCTCGGCAATACCCGCCTGAATTTCTTCTTCGCTTAACAACTCCAATTCCTGCACCTTTGGTTTCTTTCCTAGCTTGTCCCACTCCTTTGCAACACGCGGTGTCAACCCCTCCAAATAAATATCAACAACAGAAAAAGAACCACTCATAATTTTATCCTTAATCAATTTTAATTCCATCTTTAAATCAAAAGTGTCTACCTTTTCAGCATCTAACTGTTCAACTTGATATTCTAAGTCATCAACTATATCATTAAACTTGTTATACTCCTCCAACTCTTCATCAGTTAAACGACGAGTGTTATGAAGAATCGGTCTAAAATTAATAAAATATGGATGCGCGTGATTATATGCTGGATTCGCGAACATCCCAACACCAGCAGAAGCCTTTACTAGTGATTGCAAAAACTCTTCACCATACTTTGTTTTAATACGATTTAAATCCCCTTCATCTCTAGTTCTCATCTGAACTTCCGTAGAAATATTAGCTTTAATTTGACCAGCAAAATCATTCAAAACCTGACTTACAAGCATAACGCCAAGTCCCCATTTACGAAATTCACGACAAGCTCTTTCAATCTGCAAAAAACCAGCACCACTACCACCAAACTTCGGCAACAAACGATGAACTTCATCAAAAACTAAAAGAACCTTCAATCCAGGATATTCCTTAGGGTCACTTCTAAAGATTTGTCTAATAATACTCGCAACAAAAATATCCATCTCTGATGGGTCCAATTTATTCAGAGAAAAAATCTGAATTTGCCCAGGATGAATATGCTTATTCAAATCAACCACTTGTCTCGCACTCTTAATCATACGAACATTTCCTTTAAACCCACGAGCATCTTGTGGCTTCAATTTAAAAGTCGGATAAAAACTCATCATTTTCTTATCATCACATTTCCTAAGCATTCCAGACCACTGCGCTGTTGGATCAAAAACAATAACAGCAATATCTTTCATTAAACATTCTTCAATCATAACCTGTGCAGTAATAGATTTCCCACCACCAGTAGCACCTGCAATAATTGAATGCGTTGTTAATTTATTCGGATTATAATATGTAAAAGTATTTGTTTCTGCTATTCTTCCTAAAAATAAATTATCCTTACCTTTCTTCGGAATTGTCTTCAAATCTAAACTCATCTTATACTTTTTCTTTGACTCAATATGCCTCTTAATTAAATACCATGTCAAAAAGCTAATTAAAATAAAGGCAATTATTGAAAGAAATACCCACATTGACATAAAACCAAATATCATAATATCAAAAAATGCCTGATACAAAATAAATGGTGCCTTATCTTTAACAACATATCCCTCATAGCTTGCTTCAACCTCTAAATAAAAATTCCCCATTGTAACCTCTTCTGGTGGAAAGAAATCTTTAATCAAATTTGTAGAAGTTAAAACGATTTTATCTTCCGTTCCTAAAACATAACTATTATTTGCATCATCATATAGGGTATAAAGAAATGAGATTCCTTCCAAATCAGACCTCTTCAACTTCCTAATATTAATTTGAAAATTCATATCCTTTGTAATATCAAATCTTTTTTTAGTGGGAGCCACAGAAATCAAAAAAGGAGAATTCAAATCTTTCTCCTCAACAGTAATATTCATTGGCAGTTCTTTAGTAATAGCACCACTGATCTTAAAAAACCCTTCATAAGAGCCTTCTATTCCTTTAATTCTAAAAGAAATTTTAGCCATTTCCCCTGGAAGAATAGATGTTGACATATTATCTAGGTCACAAACTTCTTCAGCCTTACCAGAAATTAAAAAATTCAAATCCAATTTAGATTGCCCTAAATTCTCGATTTCAATAAAATCATTAAAAATTTCTCCCGGAGTAATCGCCCTTGTTATATAACTTCTAGAAATTTTATAATTATCAGTCGTTATATCCTCTCCGTAATCAGTAGCAGCAACAAAAGACAAGCTAAGTAATAACAGCACAAAAATAAAACTAAGCTTTCTCATTTTTTTCTTCCCCATTAACCTTTTCATCATCTCCCGCCTTATCTTCTTTTTCCTTTACCTTTTTTTCTTTTACTATTTTAGTTTTCTCTCCAGCATCTTCCGATTCTATACCCTTTTCTTTTTCAGACTCTTTTGCTTTCACCCCTTCTTTCTCGACTACCACATCAGACTGTTCACTTCCACTATCCGATTCTATATTTTCACCTTTTTTCTTTTCTTTACTAGGTTTTTCTACCACATCTTCAAAATCAATCTTTGAAGAGAGCTTTTTTATTTCCTCAACTAATCTCTCTCTATTCTCCAGAACATCACCATTAATTGGCTCACCATAAATTCTTTTAATTGCAACATATAATGTAGCAGCCCTCTCATAATTTCCAGCCTTCATCAACTCTTTCAATTCATTTAATTTCACATATAAGCTCAATGCCTTTTGCCGCTCCAGATGTCTCCGATGCCTCATTGTTAAAACAATCGATATTATGGACAAAATCAAAATCGCTAAAAAAACAAATGACGTTTTCAAAAATGCCTCAAATCTAAAAGACAAACCAACAGTAAAAACATCCGAATTCAAAGCAACATCTTTCTCATTAGAAGCCCGTGCATAAAAAATATATTTCCCAAGCAAAATATCTTCTGGAACATTCAAACTTTTTTCTAAAACAATTTTCTCATTTAGAATCGCCACCTCTTCCGCAGAATCATAAATATTTCCATAAAAATCCTTAATTGCATAATCAACTTTAATTTCTGAATTAATATTATCTCCAAAATTATTAATTTCAATCAATGCAGAAATAGATTTACCAGGCTTAACATTTTTAGTCTCTTCCAGTACACTCACATTTACAAAAAAATCTAAGTCAACAGAATTAATAGTTAATACCAGGGGCACAATCACTGTCTGAACACTCTTAACAATCAAACTCCCAAAATATTGTCCAATGTCAGTTGTCAAATCAACATTGAAGTCTATAATTATCGTTTTGCTCTCCCCTGCCTTAATTGTAAAATTACTCTCACTCAATTCTGCAAACTCATCTAAATTATCAATTATCAAATCAAAACTTAAATCATTATTTCCCGTATTAGAAATCTCAAGAACCCTTGTTAAAGAAGTACCTTGTTTCAAAGTTACTAAAAATGAATCAACATCAATAGAAAATTCTTCAGCATTTCCACTCGCAATATCTTTTGCATCTTCATACAAGTCCTTTATATTTTCACCAGTTATTCTACCAGTAACAGAAGTAGAATCTCCTCCGGTGTCAGTACCAGTACTTTCGGTTGGCACCCCATTATCTACTGGAGTCGCAAAAACCGTAAACTCAAACACATCTGAACATGCAAAATTATCAGACAAATCTGTTGCACAAACCTTCCATTTAACAATCTTCCCAACAGGAGCACTAATCTGAATCTTGCTACTCGACACATTAAACACCCCACTAATATCTCCGGCATAATCAACCCATCCTTCTCCTTGGTCAATAGATGTGTAATAACTTTTTAATCCAAAATTATCAGTCCACGTCATATTAAAATTTATTTGGTCATTCTGAAAAATCTTATCCCTCGTTTTTTGTGGATTACTCCACTTTGGCGCTTCCATATCCACTCCGATTCCCAAATAAACCTCATTACTAGGAACTGAACCAATTTCATCTTCTGCATAAAAGGTAATAACCTCTACTCCTATATATCCTTGCGGAGGAAAAAATGAAACACTGCCATTTGAACTAAAATTAATTATAACTTGATCTTCTCCACTATATGAAAAATTCATAGAATCTCCTTGAAAATCTTCAAAATAATCATTCATATTAAATGCATCCAGGAAAGGCCCACTTGACCACGAAAAATTTGGGATTATCCCCTGAAATTCCGGGGGAGAATTTGGAACGTTCAAAGAAGTGTCTACCTCAGCAAAAATCATTGGCGCAATTGCTAATATTAAAAATACAATAAATATACTTCTGCCCCCAAATGCCACCTTTCACGTCTCCTATAATATAGGGCATTTCCCAATTTAAATAGTTTTCAAGCCAAAACCAGCTATTTTCATAAAAAGCTTCAAAAAACCAATCTTTTTAAAGTCCTAATTAGTACTTATATAATGACCAAGAAAGAAGTGATAAGACCCAAATTGAGTTCTGATGAAAAAAAGAAGGCAGAAACTGCAACCGTGAAAGGAACCATAACAAACGAACAAAGAAAAATCTTACAAAAATTTATAGGAATTATTGGTTCCAACGAACAAGATGTTGTTGGCAAAATACTTACACTATGGTTATATAATGAGGGCTACCTCAAAGATAAAACGGACAAATAAAAATGAAAAACTGGGGGACATTAACAATCACACTATTGATTCTATTAGCTTTTGCTCCGCTAATTAGCGCAGAAGATCTCAACAATTCAAATGACAGCGTTTCAGTGCAAGCAGAAATTATTCCTTTAGAAATTCCCACTATTCAATTATATGTTGATAGTTCTATTGAGTTAGGGGAAATCGCAGAATTGGAAATTGGAATAAACCCCAAAGAAAGAAATGTCACAAAAATCATAATTAAATGGGGGGATGGCGACGAAGAAGCTATTACCTCATTCTCGTTATCAATCCTAGGAATTTATTCTATAACAAAGGAACACGAATATGATAATGAAGATGACTTTACTATCTTGGTAGAAGTAGATTGCGAGGGAGACTTCTGTAATTCTGAAGATGAATCAATCGATGTAAAAGAACCAGAAATAATTGATGAAGACCCAACAGTAACCCTAATTTCCCCCTCCAACAATTTAGAAATTAAAGCAGACAAGGTAACTTTCAAATTTGAAACAGAAGATGATTTTAAAATTGACATATGTACTTTCGAGCTATATCTAAAAGAGGGTTCCTTCAAAAAAAGAGAATATACAGAAGACATTGCAAATCCTCAAAGTGGTTCGCAAATAAGCATAGACCTTGAAGATTTTGAAGATGCAAACTATACCTGGTATGTGACTTGTAAAGACAACAATTCTCAAAGCGATGATGAAAGCCGAGCCTTCTCGATTCAAACAACTAGATACGAACAACAAAAAGAATTAGAGGGCCTACTTGTAGACCTTGAAGATTTCATTAAAAAACAAGATTCTCTTCCACTTGATGAACAAAAAGCATTAGAAGAATTAGGAATAACAGAAGACTTAAAATATTTTAACAAAAAACTTATCCAAATAGACCTTGACCTTGGTAACAACATTAAGTTTATTTCAGACTCCACAAAAAGAGAAAAAAGAAGAATCGAAACAATTGAAGAATACGAAAAAATAAAAGAAGAAATTCCACAAGATGTAGAGATTATTTCTTCTGACGAATACATAAAGAATAGTGTTTCAATTCCCTTTGAAGAAATCACTCTAAATTACTCAAATGCTAAATCATTAGATTTAGATAAGAGAAAAATTAGAAAATTAGCAGAAATGAACTTGGAAGCTCAGGGGAAAATATCCACATCTATAGAAATTAAAAAAATTAGACTAACCTATGCCGACAAAGAAGAGGATCTCTCAATAATAAGAAAAGAGCTCAAAATATCAGATAATTCATTTAATCGGGTTTTAGAAATATTTCCAGGAAATTTCAACGAAGAAATAGAGTTCAAAACAAAAGCAGGAAAACTAAATGAAAATATGTATGAAATAAATCTAAACGATTTAGACAAAAATGAAATCATTTATTATGTGAAAGAAGACATTGGAATAAACAAATTAAAAGATACAGAAACCGTTCTTTTCGAAGAATTCTCAACAAATAGGAATATTCTAACTGGGTTCGCAGTATTTAACTCTGACAACATGACCCAAAAATCAATTATTATATCAGTTATTCTGACAGCTATAGGATTGATAATTTTCTTTTTCTTCCCTAAAAAAACAAAGGTAAAAGCAGAAGCATACTCAAAAGATCCAAACGTGGCAAAAATGATATACCTATTGAAGAGTTCAAACGAAGAAATAAAAAAAGAGAATATTGAAAAAGCAAAAGAAAATTATCACGAGATTAAAAAAATCTACCCAGCTCTACCAGAAGAAGTAAAGCAAAAAGCCTACAACAAAGTTGAAGAACTCAGGATAGAAATTGATAAAAGAGAAATGAGAGACCTCGTTAGAGAATACGAAACAATCAAAGCTTTCGACAAAGTAAAAGCAAACGCCATATACAACAAAATAAAAAGCAAATATACTAGATTGCCTCAGAAATTCCAACAAAAAATCTACGAAAGAATTATTCTAAAGAATTAGAGTTTACTAAAGCAAATAACTTCGTTTCATATGTCTGCTTATTGAAACCACCTCCCTTTAAGTAAAAATCCCCAAAAAATTTTGCTTTCCCATACGCCAAAGCGAATGGACAACCACTAGGGTGTGGATGCCTTTTTTCTATATTATGGCACCCATACAAAATTCAATAAAAACTTTTCCAAGGGTTTTTATCTGCCCTGAATTTTGG
>JAQICZ010000032.1 GCA_027858295.1 Nanobdellota archaeon
GCACCCGAAGGGCGACCGTTTCCGCAAATAGAGGGAGTGGATGATTTTGCGTTAAGAAAGTCCCGCGGTTAAGCCACATGCTTTAGCGTGTGGTTAGCGAGACTTTTAGCAAAATTTGACTTTTTAGAGGTATATTTTAATGGAATAATGTTTTATTCATAATCTTGGATATATTCTAATTTTGGTTCATCTAATTTATATTTATTACAGATGACATTAAGGTGTTCTTTTTTCCAATCCGATTTATCTGCTGTCATAAGAATTATCTTATTCGTTTGATGTGCTTGTATTCCCGATGAAATAACTTCTGAGTCTGCTTTGTTATGGTTTAACTTAAACAAATCGTCCACCAAATTCTGATTAATCTTTTTTATTGGAATAACAAAAGATGTTTTATTTGTAACAAATTTATTTATTCCCCGCATTATTTCAAAGTACCTCTTCTTTAATTCTATGATGTCTTTTTGTGTTAAGTTATAGTTTGCATATCTTATTAGGATTTTTTTGAATTCACTTTTTTCAGAAATCGTTAATTTTTGAAGTCCAAACACCTTATAGGTTGGATTTATTATTTTTTTATAAATTTCTCTTGCAAAAATATTTTTTCTTTCAATTAGATTAGGTATTTCTATTTCTTTTTGGAAGTACGAAATAATAAAATTATTATCTGATTTTAAAAATAATTTTGTTTTTCGATGATTATTACTGGTGAAATCATAATTATCATAAATAACACATGTATCTAAAAGAAAATCCATTCTACAAGTCACTTAGTAATAAATGCAATAATTCTTTTGATTTATCGCTAGTATTCATTTTAATTTCATTATCTTCTTTTGATTCTGCTTCTGATACTAAGTCTTCAATCATAGGTGATATATTTGAAATCTTTGTACCCATTATGGAATTTTTAATTGAATCAAATAACTTTTTTTGGGGTTCTTCTATAAAACTTTCTGAGTCAAAAAAGAAATACTCTGTAGTTATAGAATCCCATAACAGATGAAAAACTTGCTCAATTCTATTTTGGTATTCTTTTTTTTCCTTAGGGTCCACTAGGTTTAATAAGTTCACAGAGGCATATTCAAATTTTTCAAAAAGTTCATAAGTTTTTACTAATTCATTTGGGAAATATGCAGACAACTCTATTATCTTGTTATCAATTTCTTTTCCTGATTTAAAATAATCAAGTAGGTCGTTTTTTGCCTTGAATAATTCCATTCCTTTTTGGTCATATTGTTCTTGAACTAATTCGTATGTCTTTTTTGCCTTATTTTTTTGAACATAGTCTAAAACAATTTTGTGCTGAGAGGGATTTAGTTTTAGAATATTATATTTTTCTTTAATTGAATCATTATATCTTAGGGAAGCAACTTGCCCATAATGGAACTTCATTATAGGTAAATTGAATTTATCTGGATTTTCTTTTATTATTTTTACTGCAATCTTTTGAAGCGATGTTTTTGAAATGTTCTCTTTTGTCTGTTCTTTCCAGGTATCAGAGATATCTTTCATTAAAGCCAAAGTTCTGCTCCTAACATCTTCGGAAAAAGGTAATGAATAGAATACCGGGTCATCCGACCTCTTGTAATATTTGGCTTTGGAATTCGAGGAAACCTCACTAATCGAATTATCTTCTTTAAGTGATTCCAAGACCTTATTTGTTGTTGCCCAGTTGGACTGAATCTTATCTGATATTTCTTTTTCTGCCTTTGGACCGATTTTTAAGAAGTCTAGTATATTCGCTTTTATCTCTTCAATTGTTTTTCTTTGTCTTTTTTGTTCAATCATTTCCTTTAATGGCTGTAATAATGCAATAATACCAACTCCTCTATATAGTATAATTGTATGACAACTTTATAAATCTTAGTGAAAACATATTAGTATTACATAATATATAACTAATAGTTATAGAGGAAGTTGTTTGAAGCCACACAGTCTACCTAATATCACCATTGATTTATTGGTAAAGAAATATAAGAAACTAGAACGAACTCTAGGTGACCACAATAATAAAAATATGTAGTCATCCAAATGAAAGATTGAGCTGAATAGTCTTTGACTATTACTTCTCCAAAATCTATATAAATCCATAATTTCTTGTTATAATGTACCAATATGGAATCTCGATTAATAAAATATGCTGAGTATAATGAGCTAATAAGTGATGTTTACAATAAGCTGAAGTTCTCTCCTCATCGAAACAGATATGATGTTTTATGGCTAAGTGCGGCTGCTCGGAAGCTTAATACTAACATAGAGCATCTTCTAAAATTAAATATTTGGACTAAGAGTGAGATGAAGTTTTTGAAGAAGATAAAGTCTGTTGTTGCTGAGAAATTGGAGAAGAAAGCATCAATAACTGTATCGGTTAGTCAAGTTGAGGATATATTGGAGTTATCAATTGATGCATTAATTGATAGGGATGGGTTGGTTCAAGAGAATATTTACAGTCGTGATGATTATAGGAAATTTTATGATGCATTGAATCTTTTGGATGCGAATGAGAGATTGTTAAAAATCATAAAACTGAAATTGAAGAAGGGAGTGTCTGAATCAGATGTTATTAACATGACATATATTTCTAATTCAATGATACAATCGTATATGTTTTTATCTGAGGAAACAAATAATTCAGATTATCTAAAGGATTCGTCTCTAAAAATAGATGAGATTTGGAGAGGCTATCATCCACTTAAACAAATCGAGGTGATTTAAACTGAAACCTCTTCTTGATACAAATGTATTTATTATTTCTATTTACGATGAGGCTTGCTTAAAAGTTGTAAAAAATTTTATACAAGAGAACAAGAATCCAATTCCGTTTTTTCTACATAAAGAGATAAGTCATAAAATAGAGAATCTTACTATGACTCTTAAGAAAATATATTTCGATTTAAAGAAGAATATAAAAATAGACAATATTCCAGATGCTGTTTATTTAGAAGAGAAGTATTCGAATGTGTATAATATATTAAAGTCAAAATCCAATAATTTTAAAGATATTAAAATATTAATTGGATTGATTGACCAATCGATCGGGAACCTTCGAAGTATTAAGGCATGGGCTAAAATTATACCCTATTATCCAGACACAAAAATTGGCGAACGGAAGATATTGAATAACAATAAAAAAATGATTGGAACATTATGTCAAAGAGTTCCAGGGTTACATTATGTCGATTTGCGAATAATTTGTATTGCAAATGAATATGGCAAGAAAGTCAAATCACAAATAAATTTTATAACTAAAGATGGTGGATTACTGACGAATAAAAACACTCTTGAAAATAAATTTCCTTTTATTCTGATAAATAGAGTATCAAAATATTCAATGATTAAATAAATAGCACTATAACTTTCATTAAATTAATTATAATATTTTTGATTTAGAGTTTTATCTATTTGTTCCTAGTATTAGGGTTAATTTAAGACAGATTGATATGGGGGCATTGTATTAATGTTAGCCTTTGGCTTTGGTCATTTGAGTTTGATTTTTTGGTGGCTTGAAGACATTGAATGTGGAGCAATTGAGTGTTTTTAATAAAAATTTATGCCCACAGCGTAGTGGATAATATTATGTGCTCTGGGTGGGGTGTGAACAGACTATTTTTTCCAAACTATAAAGCAAGAAGAAAAATTGCGTTCACTTGATGGGCTGGGAATAACAAAAGCTTAGGAGTTTTTGAGAATTGTTTTGTATTCTTATAAATAGAATTTGATAACCATGTAAAGTTATCGGTCTAAATACCTAGTTATTCCTGCCTTTCAATTGTTGCCTATCCCCATTCCTCCTACAATTTCCCTTTCAATTCATCATAAGCTTTCTTCGATAACCCGCCGTGTTTGTATTGTTCTTCTAATGTCTTGAGATGGCGAGCGCGTTCTTCGTAGTATTCTGCTGTTTGGTCTTTTTTTAGTTTTTCTAGTTTCTTTTGTCGGGCTTTTTGTTTGAGTTTACGGAGGGCTAGCATTTTTATTGTGGGGGTTTTTCGGTTGACGGTTGACGGTTGACGGTTGATGGTTGTTAGTTATCAGTGGACGGTTGTCAGTTGTCAGTTGTCAGTTGTCAGTTATCAGTGAGCGGTGGACGATGGACTGTTTGCGGTTAGGGGCAGAAACTATCTTAGAAAGTTTTTATTTATCATTTTTTTTGTTATAAATAATCTATTTGCTTTTGGAAATTCTTTTAGCAGGTCTCTGGAAGCTGAACCTTCAAATGAATAGTTAACTACTTCTTTACCCTCTTCTTTTACATATCTTATTAATGGTGCAAAGTCTCCATCTCCGCTAATTAGAATAACTTTATCATATTTATTTTTGTAGGCATCTCTTAGCATATCTATTGACAAATGAATATCATCACCTTTTATCACGAAATATTCTTCATCACTACCATCAAGTCTTTTTTGCCTTTTGCATAAGACTAGATTGAGTTTTGGTATTTTCCTCAATCTATTGAATAATTTTATCTGATTCCAATATACATATTTATTTAAGTTTTCTTTCAGTGGTGCATTATAATAATATATGTTAACTAATTCATCGTTACCAACTATGCTTTTTATGAAATTCTCAAAGTCAAAAAATATGTCAGAATATCTTGTATTTATTGTTTTTGACCCATGATAGAAGTTTGCACCATCTATGAATATTGAGATCCTATTTGACATTGTTTATTAAAAATATTATTTATGTTAAAGCAACTTGCGAATATATTTGCCTACTCTCCGCGATTTATTGTGGGAGTAAATCCACATAATGATTTACGTTAGACGAGGTACTAGCGAATGATATTTTATGAGAACAACGTATGAAACTGCAAGAAAAAAAAGAAAAACCGGCCTTAGTCCGAGGACTCAGAACCGGGAACACATAAGCGGTATGTCTTTCGACTTAAGGCAATACCTGTTGCCTAATAATTAGAAGTTTTTTGGGTTTTTAAGATTTTTGACTAACAGTTGACGGTTTGCGGTTGACGGTTGTCAGTTATCAGTTGTCAGTTATCAGTGGACGGTTATCAGTGGACAGTTGACAGTTGACAGTTGACGGTTGACAGTTGACGGTTGACGGTTTGTTGTATTAATGCTAGGGCATACTTGGATTGAGATTGACAGAGTTTTGGGAAATTAAGAATTGCTCAATTGAGATTTAGTTGAACCGAGTATTGTTTTAATATATCTGGGGGAGTTATCGATTATTCACCTAATTGAATTATGGAATTTTGTATGGGAGTTATCGATTGAAATATTAAATTGAATTAAAAATAATTATTCTACTTATGTCCGAACCAGAATCTTTTTTCAGATTCATTATATGCTGAATATCCAAAATCTTCAAAATATACAATTGATTCGTCTTTTAGCTTTGACACATCTATATCACTAGAGATTTTTTTTATTGTTGAATCTGGCATTAATATTTCCAAATCGCCATCCTCTTCAAAAGTTGCTTTGATTGCTTTATCTTTAATTAAGTCTCTATTAAAATTACTTAATAATTGAAAATAATCTTCTTGCGAAATTACTTTGTCAACTTCTGAAAGGCCTCTTTCAATCGCCATTTTTTCGAAGGCAGCAGCTTGGTAGCCTCTCTTCTTCAATGCAAAAATAAAAGGCAATCTAATATCATCCCAACCAGTAAATTTTCCGTCTGCGATTTTTTCTTTTGTTCTTGAACAAGAGATTTCTAAATCAGTAAATTTATATCTTCCTAAGAAAAATGTTTGTGGCAAAGGATAATCGAATACTTTGAATATCATTGCTTGTCTTTTTGCATTATCCATATGCTCTTTTGCTCTAATGATATGGGTTAGTTTGAATTCTGCGTCGTCACAAGCCACAGAGAGATTCATTAAGGGCCAAACTCTATATTTTGTTCCTTGTCTTGGGTGTTCTGTATCATTAATTCGAACTAATGGAAAATCTCTCATTGCTGGATTTGAATTTTGCATTCCGCCATCTTCCGACGAGGTCTTAAACCTTACGATTGCAGAGCCTTCTTCAAATCCATTTTCTTTATCGAACATTTTATTCCAATCTTCTATATTCTTTTCCACAGACTTGTTTCTACAAGGGCATTCCTCCTTATTCTTTGCCAATTCTCTAAAAACACCAGCTTCACATTCACAAACATATGCTGCATCTTTTTTTATCAAGTCTAAAGCGAACTTATGATAAACTTCTATTCTATCTGACTGATAATAATATTTATAGACATTCCCAAATAACCATTCTGCCTGTTCTGGTATCATTTTATAGGCTGGTTCATAAATATTATCAGGATTTGTGTCTTCAATTCTTAGATAAAATTTTCCACCATATTTCTTAACATATAGAGAAGAAGGCATCCCTGTTGCGGCATGACCAAGATGGAGTGGTCCTGATGGAGAAGGAGAGAATCTCATAATTACACCATTTTCTGAATCTGGTAATTCTGGTAAACCTTCTCTCTCTACTCTATGAGAAGTGAATTCTTCTAGCTTATCATACTCTTTTTGCATTTCTTCTAATGACAACTCAGAGATTTCTTGGATTATTTGTTGAATTGTTGGCATTACGTCTTTAACTGCTGATTTTTCTAGGCCTTCGTTGAATAATCCTGATAAAACTGCTCCTGAGTTTGCTTTTCCTTTGTAGGCTATTGCGTTTTTTAGGGCATAGGCTTTGATTTTTTCGTTTAGGTTCTCTATTGTCATGGTATAATTTGGGGGAATTAGTTTATTAAGATTTTGAGGGGGCAAGAAAAGTATATTCTGGGAGGATATGAATAAATTTAACATCACGCACCCGCGGCGTTTTGGACGCGCAAGCGCAGTCCAAACTTGCTCTGCTGAAACAGGTTGAATTAACATTACAGGGGCCGAGGGAATTGTTGAAGGATAACAGAGTTTAGGGATAACTGGACAGAGGCCATTGTTAGTGTCTTTTGGCAAATATATTATAAACTGGTATCTTAGTAGAACAAGTTATGTCCGCAGCGCAGCGGATAATATTAGGCCTTATGGGTGGGCTTTCATATCAGTGCTAAACACTAAAGCGACAAGAAGCTGAGATGAACTTGGGGTGGGAATGACTGAACGGAGTGAAGCTAAATTTAGAAATTAACAGAAAAATTGTGGGATAGCGGGAAAATTGGTTTAGTCTTGAATAACAAGCTTTTTAAAATAAAACATCATAATTTTATTATCAATATGGACTCGTGGTCTAGTGGTATGACTCCGCATTTACACTGCGGCAATCGCAGGTTCGATCCCTGTCGGGTCCATATTTTTTTCTTTGCAGCTAATTTGAAAAAAATATGAAACATGCCATTCGCCGAGGTATATGGCGTGCCAAAATTCCGGGCAGGTTAAATCGATTGGTAAACGATTTAACGGAATTTTGTATCGGGTCCATATTTTTTTCTATGCCATTGATTCAAATTTTCCCATGGCATTTAATATAATCCATCATTAATCTAACCAGTGTGAAATTCCCCTATATTCTTGCCCACAGGCAATATCGCCGGTTTGGTAAAAAGTTTAACGAACTTTTTTCCCGTGGGAAGTTTCAAAAAGAACTTCGCTCCGATCCCTGTCGGGTCTTAACTTAAAAAAGAATATATTACAGAACTTACACTCACGATAATTTTTGTCCGTCTTCGACAGGACTAAAATCCTCTCCGTTGGGGAGTTGAATTAGTGTCTCAAGGGCCGAGGTCGTTTGCTGGCGTTTCACAAGTACCTCTACTACCGTGTAGGCTTTCAGTCCTACACTCCCACAAAAAATTGTGGAGAGAAGGCAAGATTAACAGAGTGATATTAGTGACAAAAGGGAAAGGAAGAATCTTTTCTCCTGGCCTCCAAACTTTTATAAAGAATTTCCCTATTATAGTTGTATGAATGTTTCAAATTCTGCTACTGGTCCTAATAAAAATCCTTCTATTCCTAATGCTCCAATTCAAAAGTTAAGTCCTGAAGAGGAGAAGAAAAAGTTTGAGAAAACTAAGAAGGAAATTGATAAGATTAAGGATTTTTCTGTTAAGAAATTTAAGTATATTTTGGCTATGAGTATTTTACCACCGCAATCTATTCCAAAGTGGATTGAGGAAGAGGAGGCACCTGTTGAATCTAAAGATCATGTTCATTTGGCGATTATTATTCCTGACGAGAAGATTAAGGAGACTGCTAAAGTTCGGGAGGAGGTTCTGAAGGAGGCTGAAAAGTCTAAGGAAAAGGTTTGGTTACATGTTATGACACCTGCTGAAATTTGGGAGATTTGTATGGATCAGAAGTTTGATTTGTCTGCGGCTATTGGTATGAGTTATCCTTTGTATGATAAGGGGCTCTTGGGTGCTCTTCGTGTTGCTGAAATTCATAAATCGCTTGTTATTCAGAAATTTGAGAAATATGTGGTGAGTTATTGTATTGGTGGTAGCCTTGTGCGTGGAGACGCTGAGAAGACTTCAGATGTTGATGTTTTTGTAATTATTAACGATACAGACGTTAAGAGGATGCCTCGTCGTGAGCTTCTAGAACGTCTTAGAGGCATTATTTACCAGTATGTAGCTGAAGCTAGTCAGATTGCTGGGGTTCAAAATAAATTAGAGCCACAAATTTATTTATTAACTGATTTTTGGGATTCCGTGAAGGATGCCAATCCTGTTATGTTTACTTTTATCCGTGATGGAGTTCCATTGTATGACAGGGGAACATTTATGCCATGGAAAGCTCTACTTCGAATGGGTAAATTGAAACCTTCTCCTGAAGCTATTGATATGTTTATGAATATGGGTGATGGAGTAATCCCTAGAAGTAAGAAGACTTTACTTACTGATATTTTTACTAATATTTTTTGGGGGGTTTCTACTCCAGCACAAGCTTTATTGATGCTTAATGGTTGTCCGCCACCATCACCTAAATATTTAGTTAATGATTTTAAGGATGCATTTTTCAAAACAAAAATGATTGAGAAGAAATATGTTGATTTCTTAGAAAAAGTGGTTAAGACTTGGAAAGATTATGAACATGAGAAGATTAAAGAAATCTCTGGAGCAGAAATTGATTCATTGTTAAAGGGGACAGCGGATTATTTAGCTAGACTAAAGAAGTTAAGAGAAGAGATTGAAAAGAAATCTCAAGCAGAAACCATTGAAAGAATATACAAGGATATTACTGAAGCTTTGAAGAGATTTATTGGACGAAAATCACAAGAGAAGATTGTTGAAGAATTTGATAAGAATTATGTAAAGAAGGGTAAATTTAATAATCAACATTTGAGAATGTTAAAAGAAATCATTAAAGCTCGTGCAGATTTTAAGAAAGGTAAACTTGATGCTCATAAAGTTGATTTGGCTAGAAAAGATGCTGATGTTTTAATGAGGGATTTAATTGAATATGTCCAAAGACAAGATTTAAGGTCTGTTGATAAGGGCAAGATGAAGATTAAGGTTAAAGATAAAATTCTTGAACTTTTGAATGCTAATGGGAAAACTTTCTTGTTTGATGGGCCTATTGTAAAGAAGGTGACTACAAAGATTGAGGATTCTACAATTGAAGAAGTTGATGAGGCTGTTTCTAAACAAAAGGACAAAGAGAATGTTGAAATCAATTCTAAGATTTTTGATATGTTAAAGAAAGAATATGGTTCTTTTGAAATAGTCTTTTGATTTTATTGGGCGATAAGAACTGAAGGCAAAGGGCAATTTGGCACACGGATTTTACGGATTAAGGCAGGGATAGATTAATATTAATGCAAGTTTAGTTAATGTAACTCTTCGAGTGAGGAAATTGTTTTAGGCCAACATCAATTGATTGTCTAATAATAAAGACGATTAAAGATGTACAGGGTCGTTGATAATCTAAAATGGAATCTATCTCTTTTTTGCAATAATAAATGCAATCGTTCCTATCTTGCCTGTGGAAAATAAATCTTCTTCCTCATTAAATTCTAATATATCCCAATTATTATAAAAATTCTTTAATTCTTTTTTATTAAAATAATATGGAAAATCCATTCCTATCTTTGTATCTGTTGGGGCAGAGATTATGTTCAATCCTCCAACCATTGTATTCTTTTTCATTTTCTCGATTACACTAAATACTTTTTCTTTATTACCCAAATATTGGAGAGTTGCTGTTGAAAATATAATATCATATTTTTTATTAAATATAAAATCGTTTATGTTTTCACAATAACATCTTATGTCTAAATTATTTTTATTTGCTTCTTTTAGACATTTATCTATTGCTACTTGAGATATATCAACACCTTCAATTGTATATCCATTTTTTGCTAAAAATAATGCATTTCTACCATAACAAATTCCAATATCAAGGACTAATGCTGGAGCTTTTCTATATTCTAAAATCTTTCTTACCCAATCACTTGGCTCATTTCCATATAGTTGTGGAGTTTCAGAATAAATTTTATCAAATTCATTAAACATAATTAAATTTAGAATCGTCTACTAATAAGTTTTACTTTTTCTTAAAAATCATTGCTGGTATCCATGTTAAAATTGCTCCAATTGCTGCTGAGAAAAGTGGTATGAAGATTAAGTTTGAGAATGCTGATATTTTTATGAAGAGCATTGCTTTTATTGGGTCTGCTCCATTTTGTATAGCTGATTGAATAATTTCTTGTGTTTTTTCTGGATACATGTAAATTGAAATTATTCCTAGAGCTGCTGAGACAAATCCAATAATTGCCCCTAGATAAGCACCTTCTTTTATTGCGTAGAGGATATCATTCTTTTTTTTAATTGCAGAATAACCTACGTAACCGAAGGTTGTGATGTTTATCATCCAACCTAATAGTGAGAGTATTTTTTCACCGAAGTAATCTTCCATTGGAAGAAGGAGGAGTAGAATTGCCCAAATTATTAGAATTGCTGCGACGATTTTTATGTCTTGATATAATTCTTTGAGAAAAGTTTTCTTTTTCATAGAAGAAATTGGGATTTTTTGTTTTTATATTTTGCTGGGAGGTCAGAGGTAATGCTAATCTTCATCGTCTTCGTCATCATCTTCGTCATCATCTTCGTCATAAATTCCAGACTCATTGAATTCTAAAACTTGTAATCCTGAGTTTGGAAAAAACTCTTCTCTTATTTGTTCTGCAATTAAATCATAGCCAAATCTTCCATGCGGATTTTCAATTATTTCCTGAAGCTTGGAATAGTCATTAGGATTTTTATCAAGATTAATCTGATATAATGACTTTGCTTCTTTAGAAAAACAACTATAGATTTGATCTCTTAACTTTGCTTTTCCATCTACCATGGCGATGAAAGGATCTTCTCCTAAAATACTCTTGGCTTTTTCTTTATTGTTGGGCAAAATAATATCAAAGATTGCTTGTCTTATTGCATCTTTTTCTTCTTTAATTTCTCTTGACTGTAGATATTCATCTGCTAACTCATAAACACCTCGCTCCATAGAAAAATCACCGACTTCAGGAACAATATCATTAAACCCTATTGTTTTGCCTTCGTCAATTATTTTTGCCGACACTAATCTTTCAAGAATATGAGAATTTTTCTTTAGACTGAAAAGATAGCTTCTTCTATTTTCTGGCATTTCGTAATCAAAAAGAACTAAATCTAAATACTTGTTGTAACTTTCTCTATCTTTGAAAAAGTCCATTTTTCCATTCATCCCATCAAGGGCAGAATCAATATCTAAATAATCCATTGAAAATTTGGGGCCCTTTGATAAAACATATCTTACTGATAGAATTTTTGCAGATTCTTCATCTATGCCATTTTTTATGTCAAGAAAAGAACCAATTAATCCTTCTAGATTGCTGCTTTTGTAAGTATCCGTCAAAGGAATCATAGTATTAAGCGGCAAACAATTTATTTAAGCATTGCTGTGTTCTTAGAAGTATGAAATTGCTTGGAGAATCCAAAATCGTTGTGAGAAAGTCGAAGTTTTTTGGATATTTGTATGAGATTGAGTCAAAGGATGAGATTGAGAGAATTGTTGAAGATGTTTTATTTGAGAATAAAAAAGCTAAGCATGTATCCTATGGGGCATTTATTGAGAGTGAAGAGATTTCTAAGAATGATGGAGAAGTTGGGAGTCCTGGGAAGGTTCTTTTGCAGTTGCTTAGAACAAACGAACTGAATAACCATGTATTAATTGTTGCTAGGATTTTTGGCGGAGTGAAGCTTGGAGTTGGTGGAGTTAGCCGGGCGTTTAGAGAATGCGGGAACGCGGCGATTTCAAATTGTTAGATTGAAAATTCAAAATAGGAAGAAAGGCAAATTGATATATAGTTTGTTTCGGGCAGGTTGAAATAGTTGCTCCGCTGGGGACATGGAATATATATAAGAAACAGAGTTTGGATTCGCGATTTTTAGCTGAACTTTATTTTTTACCATTTCCATAGTCATTTAACCGCTTCGCTACATATATCTTTTATGCACGCACCGCGAGGGATAATTCAACTGTCTTAATAACTGAGCAATAGCGAAGTAATTCCTACAGACAGGAAAGAGGAAGGAATAAAAAGCGATATTTGTTATTTTTATTATGAAATATTTATTTATATTAGGACGAAATGAAGATTTATCTATTGCAGAGATTGAAGAATTTTTGAAAAAAGAAGAAAATGAAATTGTAAGCAAGACTCAGATTGATAATGGGTTGTTGGTTCAAGTTGATTTGCCTCTTGATGAGAGAGCTATTGACAAACTTGGTGGAACTATTTCAATTGGTGAAGTTATTGCTCACGCTAAAGATGTTGATCTTTTCAAAGAGCTTGAGAAGGTAATGATTTACAAAGGGGTTAGTAATAAATTAACTTATACTTTATGGGATTTTTCGGATATGACTGATAAATGTCAGGAATATTTGAAGAAGAGGTTCAAGTCTGAAAAATTGAAGACTGCATTTAAGGGATTGACTGGTTCTGTAAAAACTCAAGATGGAGAGATAGAAATGAAACCTTCGTCTAAGTTACTTGATGAGGAATATTTTATATTTGAAGAAGAGGATGAACAATATTTTGGAAAGATTACTCAACATTGTGACTATAAATCAATTGAAATGAGAGATATGGAGAAACCTGTTAGGCGTGAAGAATTGGCTATTGCTCCTCGACTTGCAAAGATATTAATTAATTTGGCTGGACTTAGTGAAGGAGAAAAATTGTACGATCCGTTTTCTGGTGTTGGTGTTATGATTCAAGAAGCTTTATTACAGGGAATGACTGGGCTTGGCTCTGAGATTGATGGGGATGCTGTAAAGGGTGCTTACAAGAATATGGAATGGTTTGGATTTAATAAAGAAGATTATGAATTTATTCACCATGATTCTACATCTGTTGATATTCCAGAGGTTTCTGCTATTGTGACAGAACCTGACTTAGGTAATGTTAGAAAGAAGATTCCAACAAAGGCTAAGGCTGAGGAAACCTTGAGACATTTTGATAGTTTAATTATTGGAGTTATTAATAATGTGAAGGGGCGAGTGAAGGGGCGGATTGTTTTTACTTCTCCATATATCAGAATTGGGAAGAAGAGACTTTCTTGTAATATTGACAGAATTTGTGACGAAACGGGATATTCTTTGGTCCGTGAACCTGTTCCTGAGTATCGAGATAAGCAGATTGTTGGTCGAATGATTTATGTCTTAAGCAAAGAGAGTAGCTAATTGCAAACCGTAGACGGCTGGTTAGTAAGAAAACAATTGCTTTCTTCATTAATTTGATCTATTAAAAATTCTATTATTAGCCCCTTAATTGTACATAAAATAGCTTCACAAGCTCAGAATTAAGACAGTTAAATTATCGCCTCTGGCAGGGACAAATATTGTATCATAAACAGAAAAATTCACAGCTTTAACGATGAGAATATATTCTTTTTTTTTGGTGAATATTGGGAGAAGATTCAGGAATAACTATATAGAACAAATCATATCTGAATTTATTATCTATCTCTGTTCAATACTATATTCATTTGTTACTCATAAAATAGATTCCTTAACCTCTAAAGTTTCTACGTTCTCTTTTACTACATGCTAGACTTTATTACATCTATCATACCTTATTTTCTTTGAAAGATTTATCTTCAAATTATGATTATTACTCCAATTTGAATATGCAAGCCAGCCCTGCCAGGATTTTATGAAATTTTCTTGAGAGATATGCCCTTTATTAAAATATTTTATTTTTTGATTTATCTTTCTAATATTTCTTTTTCTCAACAATCTATTATGATAGAAATTTCTAAACCCTACGAAGTCAATACCTTTTGAGAGGTTTATTATTTTTGTTTTATCTGGGTGAAGCTCTAAATTTAATTTATTCTGTACAAAACGTCCAATTTCTCTTTTCCATTCTTCTAATTTTCCCTTTGATTCACACAATAGAATAAAATCATCTACATAACGAATATAATACTTACATTTTAATTCATGCTTTGCAAAATAATCTAATTCATTTAGATAAATATTTGCAAAAAATTGAGATGTTAAATTACCTAGTGGTATTCCTTTTTCATATGAAAAATTATATAATATTATTGAGATGAGATTCATTGTTTTTTTGCATTTTATTTTTTTAGAAATGATGCTTAGCAATATTTTATGATTTACTTCCTGGAAATAATGTTTAATATCTGCCTTTAAACAATATCCTTTTATTTGATTATTATCAAACCACCCGTTGCATTTTCCGTTTTTTGAAACTTTTTTTACAAAATAATCAAATCTTTTAATCGCAAAGAGGGTTCCCTTCCATTTTCTATTGGCGGAATTATCATAGATAAATATTTTATCGAAAATCGGTTCTATTATATTGCAAACTGCATGATGGATGATTCTATCTCTAAAATCTGCTTTTGAGATTTTACGTGTTTTTGGATCTTTAAGAACAAATGTCTCCATCACCCTGGGCTTGTATGATTGTGTTCTTAATTCCTCCTGTAAGATTTTTATATTTTCTGGCAGATCTTTTTCAAATCCAATTACATAATTCTTTTTAGTTTTACCCTTTCTTGCTTTCCTCCACGCTAGAACTAGATTCTTTTTAGCATATATTTTTTCATAAAGATTCTTATAAGATTTCATTTTAATAGAATGCCATGGAATTTTATGAGACAATTTTCAGGCAGTTAAAACCCCTTGGAGAAGTTTTTAATGGAAAATGTCTGGAGAAGGGCTATTCCGAAGGCCTGGTTATTATTATCATTCCAGTTGTTGCCGTTAACATTCAACCTACCATTATTTTTGTCGTTCAAGACAGACGCGCCTTTAATAGCCAATTAATTAAAAGTAAATCACCATCTTTTCAATATTCGTAATATTTCAACTACTAATTGTCAAGATTGTATTTTATGGTCTCTTTTGAGACTCTATTAATTGACATGTAGTCCTATTTTATATTTCTTGCTCATGGAAATATAAAAATTCTCCAGGACAAAATATAAATCACAAAACTCTTTATAAAAACTTCTAAAATCTTGAACAACTCAGTTGCCAGCGAGCAATCTTAAACTTTTACCCCGAAGGCCTGGTCATCATCCTCCCAGCTGATGCCGAGAACATCCAACCCACCATCATTTCTGCCGCTCAAGACAGACGCGCCTAATTTTGGTTCTGCAACAGAATCAAAATTCCATGTATAAATATTGGAATAGTCTGCTGATATTTTTTCCAGCTTTGGTGCTTTTTTATTATGTGAAAACTCTAGAGCTCTTGCCAAACCATTTGCTTTTGGGTTAACTGTAAAATCTTCAAGTGACTGCTCTCCTTGTTTAAATGTTTCATATGGGGCAAAGGCAAAATCCCTAACACCTTTTATTTCATTATTTGACACTCTCCATATGCCATTAATCTTTTTTGCCTCATTTAGATACTGTTTAAGAACTTTTTCATCAACTATTGGTTTTCCATCTCTATCTTTTGGAGGGTTTACAAAAACTCCTTCTGAAGTTCTTAAATGTCTTCCCAATTGAAGATATGACGGTTTTAATATTTCTTTTTTTATTAAGGAATATGCTTTATTTGCTACTGAAATTGATTCTGCTGTCGTTGGCTCTCTGAAAGTCATTCTCTCTCCTGTTTCTGAATGAATATAATCTTTATTCATTTCTTTTACGTTATTATCAAAAGTCTTCGGCCCGAAAGCTGGATAACTCACAAAAAGCCTTTTCCCTTGATGTGGAACATCTAATGTACGTCTAACTGGAAACTTTGGCTGAAATTCTTTTGATATATTATAATCTTCTTTCATTACATTATTCAGGATTTAGTATATTTAAATGTTTTTATTGTTACTATCTTATAATTACACCTTAAGTGATTTCTATTGAAATAATTGTTAAACCAAAAAAAGTAGCTGAATTAATTGATATTATATATCTGCATCTGTAACATGAGGCTCGTGATAAATTTAAATAAAATCTGAGAAAAAGTAATGAATTGTTTTGCTGTAGCAAAATTATTAAGGCCGTTTTAATTATTGACCCACGGGCAGACCCATTGTGCTAGAATCTAATATTTAGGCCGTCAGAGGAAAATATTTTATCGTGAGCAGAGTAAGATAAATAATAATTACCAATTCTAATAATATTATCTCCAAATATACAAACCTCATATGCCTTGAGATTAATTCAATTGCCTTCTATCATCATGAGACTACACCAATCATTTATTTTACAACCGACATCAAAACCTAATTTTATCAACGGAAACTTTTATAAACTAAATTTCTTGTAAACTCTTATGGTAACTGGTAAAGTAGTACAATTTAGAAGAGGAAGACATACTATTCACGAGAAGCATATGCTAATCGAAGTTAATGGTGTTCTCTCTAAGGAAGATGCAACAAAGCTAGTTGGAAAAGCAGTTGAGTGGAGAAGCCCAGCTGGTAAAGTAATTAAAGGAAAAGTTTCAGGTGCTCATGGTAACAATGGTGTTGTTCGTGCTATTTTTGAGAAAGGACTACCAGGTCAAGCCGTTACAACTGAAGTGAAGATAGAATAAAATGGCAACACTAAGAAAAGCTAACGCATATTCAAAAAGAGCAGTTACTCCTTTTACTAGAATTTCTAAAAGAAGACAAAAGTCTTTCATTAAAGTAGTACCCCCTCAAAAAATTGTAAAATTCCATATGGGTAAAATTACAGCGTATAATGAAGGGAAATTACCTCATGTTCTAACAGTTTGTACAACAGAACCTATTCAAATTAGACATAATGCATTTGAGGCTTGTAGACAATTTATCAACAAGAAGATGGATAAAGAAACTAATGGACAATATATGTTTGAAGTAATCCCATACCCACATCACATTCAAAGAGAACATAAGATGCTTACAGGTGCAGGTGCCGACCGTATGTCCTCAGGTATGCAGTTATCATTTGGTAAATCAATTGGTAAAGCAGCACTTTTGAAAAGAGATGCGAAAATATTTATGATTGCTCTACCACATGCAAGATATTTACCTTTTGCAAGAAAAGTTTTGAAACAAATTAGATCAAAAATGCCTTGTCAAATTAGAACTGACTATGAGCTTTTAACTGAACTTCCAAAAATTTAATTTTGCTTTTTTTCATTCTTTGTTCATCAATATACTATTAATTGAATTTTTATAATCATACGATTTATGAAAATTGAATTAGCACCATCTTGATAAAAAATGATTTTAAAAAAAAACGAGACCATCCTTTATCGACGCTGTTCTGGGATTCTTATATTATTACTTTGAATATTAACGTGGAGTTCCTTTTTTGCCTTATTTTTGTTACCATTGACTAGGAATAACAGATAGAAACATTTATAAACATTAAATGTATAGATATAGTATGACTTTAACACTAAACAAAAAGGTGAAGACCTTAGAGAAGTGAAAAAGGAGGATAAAAACAAAAAAAAATGACAGAACAAAAAGCTCCAGAAATGACAGATGAACAAAAGCAAGCATCTTTTGATAGAATGCAATATATGCATATGAATACTATTAATGGAAATGCAAAAGTTCTTGGTGCAGATTACTTGAACTCACTTGGGAAGGAAGGTTCGACTATTGCTAAAGCATATCTACAAGGAGCTGATTTAAAAGAAACTAGGGAGAATTTACAAAATGAGTTTGAATTAAAAGCTAAGAATCTTGGGATAAATACTAAGCGACAAGTGCAAGACTATGACACCATAGAACACACAATGCAGATTAATAATGCCTCATATAACTATCTTACAATGGGAAACATTGAAAAAATGGCAAAAGCCTATATGCCAGAAATGGAAACAGGATTAACTGACTCAATGAGATCAAAGATGGGGATTGAACTTTCTGAGGCGATGAAAGGGATAAAAAACCTTGAAGATATGAGCCCAGATAACCAATACTTGTATAAAACATATGAAAGCATGATTAATGCTCAAAAGAAAGGTGCAGGTATGGAAATGCTAAGACAATCAGGAATTGAAGAAACTAATCAGGAATTTAAAAAAGCTCAAGAATTCCATAAATTTATGACTGATATGCCAAAGATTCCAGCAGCACCAGAAACACAATAATTATTTTTTATTTTTAAACTTTTTTTACAACCACCCTCCGGGGTGTGTTAAATTTTTTTACAAAATTCACATTATTATTTTACTATTACTTAACAAATGTTAAGAATTGATAATTAAATTATTTTCTCTACTAACAGGCATAAAATGTGTTTAATAAACAGAGAAGTTCGGTAGTTATATGCAAGAAAAATCAAATGTAATTATTTTTTAGAAACTATTTGTTCTACTAGATTAATCATAACTTCCATAAATTCTTCGGCTCTGTCTTGCCATTTATGAATTTCTATTCCCTTCATATTATAGATTTCTTTATGGTCTATCTTTTTATGCAAGTAATAAATATCTTTATACCATAGAACGTATTTCATTTTCAAAAGTCCTCTATCTACGAAGCCTTCTTTCAAATCAGACATTACGTGTTCTGGAGATGGAGGGAAAAAGCCTGCGGCGATTAATGCTGCGTGTGCTGAATCTACCATTGACCAATAGACTCCTTCAACAGCTGAGAGTTCAGCTGCTTTACTTCTCATTAAATGATTCGGAGCTCTTTGAATACATTGATAAATTGTTTCGGGGGTTCCCTTTATTTTTCCTTGAGCTAATAAAATCTTTAGAGGCTCTACAAAACCGGCAGCATCTAGAACTACATGTCCATGTCTAATAACATTTAGAACTACTGGATCACCTTTAAGTAACCCATCCCACCAGGTTGTTAATTTGATTGTATTAATATGTAGTTTTCCTACATATGGGTTTGCCCTAAGAAGCAAGTCTAGTTCTTCTCTATACCAAGCAATCTCTTCTTGGCCCCAATCCAATGAAACATCATCTATCAAGATAACAATATCGATATCAGAATTTCTTGAGATTGTCTTTTTTTCAATAGAACCGAACAAGACTACTGATTTTATTACTTTGCTGAAGGTTTTATAGGCCTTAATGGCAAAATCTGTTGCGATTTCATGATCTGTTAAAATTTTTAGAGTGTCTGTTTTTGTTGACGGTTGATGGTTAACGGTTGACTGCTTATTAGGCACAGAAGCCTCTGGGTTCTTCTTTGGCCGACCTCTTCCTCTTTTTTGTTTCACTTCTTCCATTTTGTTACCTCTAATAAAAGTAAGCTTTGCCTACTTTTAAGTTTTTAGTTATTAGTTATTGGTTCTTAGTAAGAACACATTTACAAAACTAAAATCCTCCGCCGCCCATTCTTCCGGCACCTTGGCCTCTTACTCCACCTAATGCTTGTGGAAGATTTGAAAAACCTGCTCCGAATGTTTCGTAATTAATCATTGGCAGTGATTCTCCCATCCCACCTGAATAGCTTTGTTGAAAACCTGTGTTTTGGGACCAATAAGGTCCTGAGCCAGAACCATAAATTGGAGAACCTGCAGCTTCCAGAACCTCCTTAAATCCAGGTGCTCCAAAGGCATTAACATACCCACCGACTTCATTGATTTTTCTTATCCGACCTTCTTTATCCCCAATTGTTTTTAATAACTTTTCAACTGGCACATTCCCCATACCAACAGGTAAGTGAACATCATTATGCCCAAAATTATCTGTTAGATGTATGTGTTTAACATAATCTTTTAATTTAGCTGCTTCTTTTACTAAGTCTTCATCTTTAAATCCATACTTCTTTGAAAGATTCAAATGACCAACATCAAAAGTTACACCAATTAAATCTCCTGCTTTTTTATCTGCCTCCTTTTTTGAAAGTCCATCCTTTACGAGCTTTTTTTGAAAGTTTTCTCTTGTTCTATCTACTAATTCTCTTAAATCATCTGCTTGTGAAAATCCAAAACCTTGACCCAAATTTTCTATTGCGATTGTTGGAGCAATTTTTCTTTGTTGTTGGGCATAATCATATGCATTATATGCAACATTTGCTAAAGTTTCTGAAGCTTTCTCTTTTGCAAAGTCTTCCACTCTTTGGATCATTTGTGGATTAAAACTTCTTAGCTTTTCTGCCATTTGTTGTGTCGCTTTTGATTGTACCTTTAAATTGTGAGCATTTGCCATTGCGACTTGTTGCCTTTCACGTGAAAGACTAGACAATTCATTTTCTGTATATCCCCCATAGAGATTTCTTTCATAAGCTGCAGCCACTTGTTTCAACTCTTCTTTCTTTTGATCTTTTGTAAGTGTCTTCTTAACCCATTCTCCATTTTGAAAATAGTCATTAGCTTCTGAGTCATTAGTTGCATACTGATAGGCCTTGTCGAAGGCAGATTTAACAGCAAGACCAGTATCTATCATATGTGCATTTGCCGATTGAAGTTGCATAACAACTTCTTTCTGAATCTCTGGAAGCCTATTAAAATCATCTGGTCGCTCTGTCACATGGGCATAAATATGGCCTGCGGCATCATAACTTTTATTAATTATTTTATCTGCACTATCTTTCTTATGGATAACATCATCTATCTCCTTTCTCCACTGAGTTGTATTTGATGCCATCAAAGCCTCCTCTGGAGACATCTTTAGATTCCTGACATTTCCCTCTTTATCCAAACCTGGTAAATATTGAATGTCTCCTTTTAATGGGGCTAATTGACCAGTACTTCTATCTACTGCAGTTAGTTGTTGATAGCCTTTCTCTCCATCTTTCATTTCAATTAGAGAACCAGCATAGCCATTTGCTGCATGAATTGTAACAGGAACACTTTCTGTATCAGACAATGATGATGCTTGTTTAGCAACCATTGATAATTGTCTTTCTGCGATCTCTTGATTCTGTTCATTCCATGTCCCCTGTTCTCCAAAACCAGTGGGGTCTATTACTGGAGCATGCATTGACAACCTAGAATCTGAAAGTTCTGCTTTTCTTCGCATTTCATCCCAATGATATTTTGGAACTGTTTCGAATGTCTTCATATCGAGCGCACCGACTTCAACAGGAATAACACCTTGATTTAGAGCCTTTGACAATTCCCCCACTTGATTTGCAACCATTGGGTTGATAGTAATTCCCATTTCTCTAGCACCGACCATTCTTTCTTTATACATGAAATGCTCTGGTGCATTTTCGCCTGGTTTAAAAGAAGAGTATCCTGGCTGATACAAATTATTTATAACATAATCACCACTTGCCATATAATTTTAGAGATAATGTATTTTATAATACTTACTCATAAGTGCAAATAGAAGTCCATTTGCTTACAAGTATGTTCCATAACCCCCATAAAACTAACATATCTTTTCCAAACAGACTGGTCATTTGATATTTCAGAAGGTGTCAAATTAGAGATATTTTCTAATTGTTTTTTTAGATAAGTTGATCTCTCACTCAAGTCCGACAGCCCGACTTCTGCATCTTCCAGAAACTTTCTTTCCATAGAGGTGTCAAAAGATTTTTTCTTATACTGACTATGTAAACCCTGCATCTTTTCGAGCATGTTGTCATTCTCCTCTATTGTAAATTCATATCGGATATCATCGGGAGGAAGAAGAATCTCACCCCTTTGGAGTGCTCGCCTATAATACATCTTTCTATCAGATAAATTGCTTACAATGTTTGTTAATTTTTTTGCCATTTTATCTTATTATTTGTTTAATTTATCTTTAAGAGAATATGATTTTGACATTGCCTGAAGTCCTGCGTTCTCAATTGCGTTAAATGATTCATCTTTGTTTTTCAGCTGAGCAATGAATTCTCCAGTTGTCCTATTTTGGTTTAATTCACTCATTTCTTGGGCGGTTCTATACAATGAATTATGCTCTTTAGTCATTGATCCCTGGTATTTTATTGAGCCAAAACTTGTCGGATCCTTTTTTTCTCCTAGGTCATAGACAGGATGATTCTCAATCTCTAGTGTATTGTAATCTATGAACGTTTGTTCTTCTGGCGTTTCTTCTGGAATTATTTCTTCTAAATCTTCTTCTAAATTTAATATTGGTGTAAATTCTCTTTGGTCTAATGTTACGTTTGTATCTTCCCCCATTAGAAATTGTTGGAATTTTAGAGTGTTTCTCTGGACTTCTTCTTCTGAGAGGATGTCTTTGAACTCAATTCTTTTTTCTAAGCCTTCTTCTTCATTTTCTTCTTCTAGAGCCGATTTTTCGATTGGTCGAGTTTTCGATTGGTCGAGTTTTGTTTCTTTTTTTGTCATGCTAATTTATGGGAATTATATTATTTAAGTTTGTTGAATTCCAAAAATTGATTGAAACAATTGAAAATATGAGCTGGTGGGAGGGCAACAAATTGACCGCATATATTCGCCTAAGATGTTAAAATTTTTGGAATACAATGATTCTTATGGGATTTTTTGACGGAATTGCTGGAATGTTTAGAAAGAAGGAAAAAGAGCAACCAATTGAGCCTATAGAGATTAGAGAGGAGTATTTGTGTAATTACCCTGAATGCCAAAACAGGAGGGAGGAAGAATGTCGATTATGTGGGAAAAGATTCTGTGGTGAGCATAAGGAGCCAATTAGTCATTTCTGTGGGAGGAGAGAAATCTCGCCAGGCCGAATGGCTGTTGGTGAAGAAATTGAAAAAGTAAATGTTATACCAGAGACAAAAGAAGTTGTTAAAGAAGAGGCTGATGTATCTAAAATGCTTGAATGATTCATATGTCTTCTTATTGAAACCACATCCCTTTAAGTAAAAATTCCCAAGAATTTTTGCTTTCCCATACGCCAAAGCGAATGGAAAACCACTAGGGTGTAGTAGAGTATAATCTTAGCAAAATTTGATTTAATGTGTATTAATTTTATTATAGTAACAAACAAAAAATATATAAACATAAAAAATATATCAGTCTTATGGCACCAGATTATAGAATCTCATCAGAAAAGGCAGAAGCCTTTGAGAATTTTATGAATAATGCAGGTTTTCCTTATCAGAAGATAGAGGGTGGTCTTGAAAAGTCAACAAGGACAAAGTCGGGAATAATCCTTCCAACTCATTATGTAAATACAGATTATGTGCAATTTGCAAAAAAAGATGGAAAAATAGCAAATTCTTCAATTGGCCAATTTCATGGTGAAAAAGATTGGTATGACCAAAATAAGGCAACCTTATCTAAAGGTGGATTAATAGTCACAGATTCAGCTGAGGGAATAGCAATGTATTCCGCAATAATTGATGCACATCTTAATGGAACAAAATTATATCACCCTGATAAAAGCAATCCATTTGAAATTCAAAAAGATACAAAAGGAAATATTTTGCAAGAACCAGTAAATCCATTAATAATTAAAGATTTATACAAGAGATTTACACAAAATAACTGGCAAAATCTAAATAATATTTTTGAAAGAAATGAAAAAGGTATTTTGCTGATGAAAAAAGCAAACGGTTTAGATGAAGATGGCAACCTTAAGTATTCAGTGCTGCCAATAGAGCACATTAATGAAAAAGGCGCCCTGATTAAAGACTATCTTGATAGAAATGGTGTTTTAGTAAATTTGAAAGATTTCAATGAGAAAGGATTTGTTGAAAAAGGTTCAAGAGAAAAGAATTTTGATAAAGATGGTACAGTTTATTGGTATGCTCCTAAACCAGGTAGGGCCGCTCGTCTGAATTCGAATGATAGTGACTCGCTTTGGAATGGTGATTATGTTCCAGATGTCAGTAATGGCTCGTTGCTGGTAGGGGAAAGTTTGCTCGCTGGCAGTGAAGTTGAGCAGGACTAGCTTTATTTTTTTGTGCTTCTCAAAAATCGCGATAGCGATTTTTATTATAAATTTTTCTAAAGAACTTATGATTATTTAATCCATTCCTGAGTAGTTTTGTATTTCCATGAGCAAAAAATATAGAATAGGAAAATACCATCAATTTTAAAAAAATAATTTACATTATTTGTTTCTGCCAGCGGCGATAATTCAAAATTTATATGAGCGGAGCGAACAATTTTTTCAGGTTATGTAAGTTATGTTGAGATTTAGAAATAATTGTGTTTTTGGTCAAAATTGGGAGAAGAGCCAAAATAATTAACAGTTCATCAGAATACAACAAAAAATCATAAAAAGATTAGGCAGAGAACGGGCCAGTCTTAAAGTACCCATATCCAAACAATTTAAAAAATAAATCCTCTATTCATTATTATGAACAGAAAAGAACTAATCAAGAAATATATAGATTTTTTCAAGTCAAAAGACCATGCAGAGATAAAAAATTCATCCCTTGTACCTGAAAACGACCCTACAGTTCTATTTACAACAGCTGGAATGCATCCATTAGTTCCTTTCTTACTCGGACAACCACACCCACAAGGAAAGAGACTAGTGAATGTTCAAAGGTGTATCAGAACAGGAGACATAGATGAAGTAGGAGACACAACCCACCACACATTCTTTGAAATGACAGGAAACTGGTCTCTCGGAGATTATTGGAAAGAAAAAGCAATCGCAATGTCATTCGAATTTGCTACAAAGGAACTAGAACTCCCAATAAATAGAATCGCTGTCACAGTCTTTGGGGGCGATAAAGATTTTCCTCAAATTCCTATAGATAATGAATCCTCAAAGATTTGGGAATCACTAGGAATTCCAAAAGAAAAAATTGCATTCCTAAAAGGAGGCGTTGCAACAAGTAAAGAAAATTGGTGGGGACCAGCAGGATCAACAGGCCCATGCGGACCCTGTACTGAACTGTTTTACTGGAAACCAAACAACATTCCAGTCCCAGATAAATTTGATGCAGAAGATGAAAACTGGGTAGAAATTTGGAATGATGTCCTGATGGAATATACAAAAGATAAAGATGGTAATTTCAACCAAGCAGAGCAACAAAATATAGACAACGGCAGAGGCTTAGAAAGAATGCTCGCAGTTGTCAATAAATTTGAAGATAACTATTTAACAGAGGTCTGGCAACCACTAATAAAAAAAATCGAAGAATTATCCGGAAAAAAATACACATTCACAAAAGGAACTCTAGGATACGAAGAAGAACCAGAATGCTGGAAAGCAGATGTCAAGTCAATGAGAATCATTGCAGACCACATAAAAGCAGCATGCTTCATAATAAACGATGGAATCGTTCCAGGAAACACAGAACAAGGATATGTTTTAAGAAGACTAATTAGAAGAGCCATCAGAAGCCTAAGAAAGTTAGAAGTAAACATCCTAGAAATAAACGCAACAGACGAAATCGCAAAAGAAGTTTTCAAAATCTACGATGACTACAACCTAAAAGAAGAATTAATTCTATCAGAATTAAAAAAAGAAGAAGACAAATTTCAAAAAACTCTAGATAAGGGCTTAAGAGAATTTGAAAAAATGGGCAAAGATAACAAAATTGACGGGAAAGAATCTTTCTTATTATACCAATCCTACGGTTTTCCATTAGAAATGATTGAAGAAATGGCAAAAGAAAAAGGAATTGCCTTTAACCCAGAAAACTTCAAAGAAGAATTAAAAAAACACCAAGAACTCTCCCAAACAGCCTCAGCAGGAAAATTTAAATCAGGCCTAGGCGATAACACAGAAGCAACAACAAAACTCCACACAGCCACTCATATGCTATTGGCAGCACTAAAAAAAGTGCTAGGTCAAGAGATCAACCAAAAAGGTTCAAACATAACATCAGAACGATTAAGATTTGACTTCAACCTCGATCGGAAAATGACTCTAGAAGAAAAAGCAGAAGTCGAAAAATTAGTAAACGAAGAAATCCAAAAAGGACATAAAATCACAAGAGAAGAAATGACACCAGCAGAAGCAAAAGTCTCTGGAGCAACAGGAGTCTTCGATGACAAATACGAAGGAATCGTCTCAGTTTACACAATCGGACCAATAGACGCCCCATACTCAAAAGAAATCTGTACAGGACCTCACATAGAATCAACAAAAAATATGGGAATCTTTAAGATTAAGAAAGAAGAGAGTTCCTCAAGTGGTGTTCGTAGAATTAAGGCAGTTCTTATATAGTTTTTAGTCATTAATTTTTAATTCTTGGAAAAAATAATCATAGATGCTTAACACTAACGACTAACAACTAAAAACTAGTACGCAAGTCCGTATTTTCCACGTAACTCATCCAAAGCCTTCTTCTGATAAAAAGGAATCATTCCATCATCACCTTTAGAACTTAAAATAGAATCCAACTTCTTAGCATCAGCATATTCATAAGCATTCTCATCAAAAGCAATCCCATGTCCCAACAATATAGGCGTTGGTGTACTATACAACTTACCACCAGCAAGACCTAAATATATGCCTGTAGAATACGATATTGGCGCAGGAACAGTTGTCTCAACAAAACAATATCCAGTATTATCTAAACTATATTCCATCGGACACTTAATCCCAACAGCCTCATGACTCTCGGGACCATAGTAAAACAAGGCAACATCATAACCCATTTCTCTAAGCAAAAAAGCCAACAATTCAGACTTCCCTTCACAAGAACCAGTCTCTTCATACAAAACCTGATAAGGATATCTGGCAAGCCTCAATTCAACACCCAAGAAACTAGATTTACTCTCAGGCTCACTATATCTAAGCTGCTGAACCATGCTAATAGCAATTCTAGCCTGGTCTTCAACAGAATCTGGCGCAGCATTCTGAATCGCCACAAGCAAAGGAATCAAAGTCTCCCTCTGAAGAGGATTATCCATTTTCATCAATTTAAAATCATCACGACGAGGAATCTCCCCAGATTCATAAAACAAAGTTCTTGGTTGAGTATCCAAATAAGTCATAAAATCATTATATAACGGAATTGCCAAGAACTCCTCTTCACCTCTCAAAATATATCTAAAAGATTTCTCTATTACAGGACCAAAAGCCTCACTCACACATTCACCCTCACGTTTGTCCATCACTTCAGGACAGCCACAAACAACAGGGTCACGAACAAGTCCGTCAACAGTACAATAATAAGGTTTATTCAATGAACAAGTATCATAAAAAGTTTCATCCCCACAACCAAGCCTTTTAGTATTAGACCCCGAAGGAAACAACACTAAAACAATAGCAATCAACACTAGCACAATCAAAGTCCAAAAGATATAAGAGACCCTATTTACAACCTTCGCCTTCCCCTCTTTTTCCTCAATAAATCTATTCATCTTATTCTTTGTTCCAAGCAGAATGAACCCTTTGCATAGTATCAATCATAAAGGGTTTCACATCATTTTTCCAAGAATTATACGCAGTATCAATAAATTCCGCCTGCATCTTTTTATCACGAGACAAAAGCATCAAAGAAAACCCAGAAGAATATCTCATACAAATCTTAACAATCTTCCACATCTCCTGCTTATCCTCTTCAGAAGAAAACAACTTAGATTCAGTTTGATTAACAAAACTCTGAGGATTCGGAACCAAAATAGCATTCAGATAACCAGCCCAATTTCTAAAATAATCAACAATACGAGAAGACACCTGCGCAGAAAAATTTTCCCTCACATAACCAGTTTCAAGAATATGATCCCTCATCATAAAAATCTCTTCAAGCTCACTAATCGGAGTTACAAATCCATACTCTTTTTGCAATGCAATAAAAGCAGTCTCATATTCCTTTAGCAGCTTCACCTTATCCATAACAAGTCCAAGAGAAAGACTTATTTAAAGATGTTGATAGAAATCGCAAACATCTAATGACTAAGAGTAAAATAAAAAAAACTATTAATTTAGCCTACCCTAAGAAGAAAAACCCAGAAACAAAAAATCATAATGAAAATCTTATGGCATCAACAAGTCTAAAAACCTCTTTAACAAAAATGCAGGGAAAAATCTATATAAAGTACAGCATTTAGGCTCTAATATGATTAAAAAATTAAGTTTAGATTTCGATGATCTAATAGTAGATACTCAAAAGCATTTTTGCGATATGGCATTAAACACATTCGGAATAAACTTGAACATTTCAAATGCACACCAACAAAAATATGTGTTAAAACATCTAACACCGAAAGAATATTCCCATTTAATGGAGCAACTCTCATATTCTACAGAGATACCAATTATAATGGGAGCAAGGGAAAATATTAACAAATTAAAAAATCTGGAGTATTCACTTCAAATTTCAACCGCAAGGGATTCAAAAGAATCCAAAATAGCAAAAATAATCTGCGAAAATAATGGTATAGATATCCCTATATTTTATAGCAACTATCAATCAAAAAAAATACTCTGCAAAGATGCTTATGCACATATTGATGATATGATGGAATATCTTCGAGAACTAATTCCTATTGTCCCAAACTTACTCCTCTTTGATAGACTACATAACCAAAATGAGATAAAAACAGATCAAATTAAAAGAACAAAATCTTGGGAGAACATCTACAATTATTTTGCAGAAAAACAAGGTAGAAATACATAATATTTATAACAAAATGAAATATTAATATAATCATGAAACAAATAATTCTTCTTGGAGGGGCCCCTACTACTGGAAAAACGACCCTCGCAAAAAAACTTTCAAAAGAATACAATTGCCCATGGATTTCTACTGATTTTATACGTTCTTGGATGAAGTCAATTGTCTTGAAAAAAAGATTTCCACACTTATTCAATTTTAATAATCTCACGGCAGAGGAACATTACAAAAAGTATTCCATTGATGAGACAATAGCTCTAGAAAAACTAAGAGACAAGGAAGTGTTCAAGGGGATTAAAGAATTTATCAAAATCAATAACGACTGGGACAGATTTATCATTGAAGGGATATCTATCCATCCAGAATTTATAAAAGAATTGAGCTCTAATGATTATGAGGTATTCCCTATTTTCTTAATAGAAAAAAATAAAAAGAGAATTAAAAAATTTCTCTATAAAAGGGGCTTGTGGGACGATGCTCACAAATATGAAGATTGGGTAAAGGAAATAGAATTAGAAGAACTCGTGAAAACTAATTTATATTATGCAAATGAATGTAGGCTCCTAAACCTACCCTTTATTGAAATTAAAGAAGACTATAATGAAACAATAAATGAGATAATTGA
>JAQICZ010000028.1 GCA_027858295.1 Nanobdellota archaeon
GACAATTGAAAACCCTTGGAAAAATTTTCAATGTAAAGCCGTCGGGTGGACAATTTTACAGGCAATTGAAAACCCTTGGAAAAGTTTTTAACGTAAAGCCGTCTGGGGAAACGATTTTACGAAATTTTGTATGGGAGTTGTCGATCTAAATATACAATTGGGCAAGGGACAAATTGTATTAATGTTAGTCTTCGGCTTCGGTCGTTTGAGTTTTAGTCTTTGGTAGGTTAGAAATTATGAGTTACTCAATTGAGATTTAGTCAAACAAAGTATTGTTCCGTATAAGCTGGAGAAATAAATCGATCTGAATATCTAATTGGGATAGTAATCATAGAAAAGTTTAGGATAAAAATATTTAAAAAAATAATGCTTTAAGAATGATTAATCTTTCATTACTATGTCAAATAATCCTGCAAATCCTTGAGATCCTTTTTTGATGGAATTTATTCTCGATTGGGAAACTTGAATAAATTTTTATGGAAAAGTTCTACACTCGTTAAATTGATATAAAATATTAGAACTCGCCTGCGGAGGCTTTGCTAAATCAGGATTAATCTTTCATTACTACGTCAAATAATCCTGCAAATCCTTGAGATCCTTTTTGATGGAATTTATTCTCGATTGGGAAACTCGAATAAATTTTTATGGAAAAGTTATACACTCACCTAATTGGTATTATGGAATAAAGGGCTCACCCTTCGGGAGAATTTGTTTTTGCTGATTAATCTTTCATTACTATGTCAAATAATCCTGCAAACCCTTGAGAAAAGAATTCTGAGTTAATCCATATTGCTTGGTCTTCTTTTGTTGTTTCTGGGTTTAAATAAAAAAGGACTTCACTTCTGTCTACGATAAAGAATTTTGCAGAGATGTTTATGCATTTAACATCTATGCCAAGAGTTTTCTTTAAGCTATTTACAACTTCACAATCTCCAGAGAGTGCAGCTTTAACTTTGATTCCTCTTTCCTTTAATTCGTCAAATGTTTCTTTGAATAATTTTTCTTTTAGTAAGATTTCTTCAGCTGGGGAGCAAACGATTACTTCTTCTGTTGCCGAATTAATAATTTCTCTTAGATGATTTGAGACTGTTGTTCTTCCTTTAATTGAGGCAGATAAGTCTTCTCTTTTAACGGGATTAATTCCAACGTTGTATAATTCTTCTAATTGACGGAACTCGTTTGTTTCTTTTAATCCACCTAAAGATTTTACTTTTTCGTCGGCTTCATTCCTTACGTTGTTTTTTAATTTTTCAAGAATGATTTTTGGTTTTACACCTAGATATTTTACGGGCTTTCCTAATTTCACTAAAGCGAAACCTTTCTTTTCTAAGGATTCTAATACGTCATAGGTTCTACTTCTTGGAACTCCTGAAATTGTGGCAATTTCTCCAGCTGATGCTGAACCTTTACCAAGCAAGGCTAACCATACTTTTGTTTCATAGATATTCAAGTCAAAGTAGTCTTTGATCTTTCCGATTAATTCTTGTTTAACTAACATAGTACTACTACACAATGAATACTTTATAAATGTTTTGATTATGTTGTCACGATGTAGGGACAAGTTAAATTGGGAGGGCGGGGGATTAGGGCAAAAGAAAGTAGAGGTAGATGAAGTTATTACGCACCTGCTGCACTTCGCCCCCCCCCGCCTTCGGACAGGGCGAGTTTGCTCTGCTAAGGCCGTTGAATTAAGTGCATATCGCTTCGCGATTTGGGGTTGGGCTGGAGGATAACAGAGTTTTGGGGCAGTTGTGATTTTGAATTTGACTCATAATGCCAGAGTCTTAGGACAATAAAATGCGGAGAACTATTCAGCAAGAATTGGAAGGAGTAATTCATGCCCGCTAACGCAGTGGATAATACTATGTCGTTTATTACTGAGCTTGCGAAGGTATTTATTATCTAAAAAATTTAATTAATTAACTTAAGCCTACATCAACAACCAAGTTATTCCCATTGCTAAGAATATCCCTGCGCTAATGAATGGCATGGCTGGATAGAATTTCTTTTTTTCTGAGAATGCTAATAAAGTTGTGAGACCTACGAGTGCACCAGCAATTATTCCTACTGCTGGCCAGAAGCCCCAGGTTTTCATTACGACACCTGCTGTTATTATTGGGAAGATGATGTCTCCGCCACCGAGGATTGCCATGTTTATTTTGATGTTTTTCTTTGAGGCTTGCTCTTCTGTCATCTTTTTTTCTTTGATTTTTAATTTGATTTTTTTTATTTTTGCTCTTTCTTTTTTTGAGGCGTAGGGTATCATGAAACCACCAAGGACTTTCATTTCGTTCATTTGGAATTTTGCCATTTTTTGCATTATACCGGATTTCCAGACTGCCCAAGCGTCATATATTGAGATTATTATTAATAGGACGATTGCCCACTTTAAGTTGATTAAAGGTATAAAGACTGCTGCTATTCCGGGATAGATTAGGAGCTCTGAAAAGTTGTGAGAGATTAGTCCCCGTCTGTATATTTTGCTTACTGAAAGTGGGATTGCTAGGGCTAAGGCGATCCAAGGAGCGTAGCTTGAGACTGGGAGGAATGCTGTAAAGGAGATTGAAAGGGCGAGAACTGTTACGAAGAAGAACCAGGTTTTCATTACATGCTTTGCTTTAAAATGAGTTAAAATTAATAAAAGGCCTATGGCTATTACAAAAGAAATTAGAATTGATTTAAAATTTGTATCATATTCTTCTGCTTCAACGGTTGGGACTTCCATCCCATAGGGTAAAATTTTTGAAGCGTTAACGTCAACGATTTCTCCATTAATCACTTTTTCTTTTGCATAAGAATCTACTACATAAAGCCCTACAAACTGTGTTAATACGAACATTGCCAGAATTATTGCCGTGATTTTTATATTATGTTTCATTTTTTCTCAAATATTTTTGGTAATTTTTTTAGATATCTTTCAATTGACTCTTTGAACCAAGGATGATTTTGTTTTTGTATCTTCCCTATTATATAGTAACCTAAACATAGAATAGTTCCAAAGTCTCCTTTTTTTGGAAAATCAAAATTCAATTGTTTTGTTCCAAACATTTTATTATCTACTCCAAGTCCGATAAATAATTCCTTATCTGATTCGATTACTGTCTTTGCGTGCTTTGTTTGCTCATAAGTAAAAACTCTTCCCTTTATCATTGGACCGAATAATTCATCAAACTTTGTTGAAAACATTTTTTTCATTTTTTCAAATTTTTCTGGTAAAATAATATAGAATGAATCATATTTTTTTATAGATGGAACTTTTGCTTTTTTTAGAAATTTCAGGATTTCCGCGGGCTTTTCTTTTGTATAGGCCAGAATCATTCCTAGATATGTTGAAGTATTGTAAGTATATGGCTCAGGGGTACTTGGAAAAATGAAAGTTTCATTTGTTATTTTCCCGGCTTCTGAATTTTCAGTGTTTGTAAAAAGAATTGTTTTTATTTTTCTTTTTTTCATTTCTTTTGCAATAATTGGTGCGTGTTTTTTTCCTGAGGCTGAGATAATGATACATCCATCTAATTTTTCTCCTTTTAGTTTTTCTAAATAGTTGCTTTCATCTGCAAAAATATAATTTTTATTTGAAAATATAATTTTTCCTGTCACTGCTGCGTTCTCGCTTCCAACAACAAGTGCTTTTTTGAAATTTATTTTTGGATTTTTTGTAGAAGTTTTTTTTAGAAGCTCCAAAGCATCAATTACACACTCATCTAAGCCTATTATCCTACCTCTCATAAGGATTTTAGCCTAAAGTGTTATTTAAATTTATGGAAATTTTTATGTAATTGTTGTAGAGCAGGATATCCTCCCAAACATTTAATAAGAAAAAAACCCATTTTCTAACTACGAGAGGACTAAAGAGGTAATGAAAGTTTTAATGTTTGGATGGGAATTTCCGCCATTTAATAGCGGAGGCCTTGGAACTGCTTGTGAGGGTCTGACAAAAGCACTTGCAAAACAGAACGCCGAGATAACTTTTGTTATGCCAAAAAGAGTGGATTTGAGTTTGGATTTTATGAAGCTTAGTTTTGCTGATGATCATACTGCATCAAACAAGATAATGAGAGAATATTATTTTAACTCTCCACTTCAAGCTTATTCTAATGAAGAGACTTATGAAATTTGTATTAATACAGAGAATCAGACTGAAGAAAAGAAGAAAACAATTTATGGTAAGGACATTTACGAAGAAGTTCTGAGATATGCTTCTGTCGGTGAACAGATTGCGGGAAGAGAAGATTTTGACATTATTCACGCTCATGACTGGTTAACATTCAAGGCTGCTTTGGCTGCGAAAAAGGCAAGTGGGAAATTTATGGTTGCACAAATTCATGCAACTGAGTTTGATAGGACTGGGAATGGTAGTGTTAATCAGAGGGTTTATGAGATTGAGAAAGAAGGTCTGCAAGGTGCTGACTTGGTTATTACTGTTAGTAATTTTACTAAACAGAAAGTTATGAAGCACTACGGAATTCCTGAAGAAAAAATTAGGGTTGTTCATAATGCGAATGATTTTAGTGAATATACAATTAGACAATTGAATGATTTGAAGAAAAACAAGAAGGTTGTTTTATTTTTAGGAAGAATTACTCTTCAGAAAGGTCCTGATTACTTTGTCCAAGCTGCCAAGAAAACACTCGAACATTATCCAAATGCTATTTTTGTTGTTGCCGGAAGTGGTGATATGGAAAACCAAATGATTCGTCAAGTTGCAAGCTTGGGACTTGCTGATAAGTTTATTTTTGCTGGCTTTCTTCGTGGAGACGATACCAAAAGAGCTTATCAAATGGCTGATTTGTATGTTATGCCTTCTGTCTCTGAACCGTTTGGACTAACTCCACTAGAATCTATGATTAATGGAACACCCACTCTTATTTCAAACCAATCTGGAGTTAGCGAGGTTGTTGATAATTGTCTTAAAACGGACTTTTGGGACGTTGATGACATGACAAATAAAATTGTTTCTGTCCTTAGATACAATGAACTTTACAAATGCCTCCAAACTAATGGTACTGAAGAAGTCAAAAAACTTACTTGGGATAAACCTGCCAGACGTTGTGTTGATATTTATGAAGAACTGCTTGAAAAAAACAAAAATGGGGGAACTAACTAAAACATTTTCAGACATCCAAAAATGATTGAGAAACATTTTTGGCAAGAAAATATTTAGAGGCAAAGAATAATGGTATCAATGTGTTTTTATTTTCAAGTGCACCAACCTTATAGGGTTAGGAAGTATTCTATATTTGACATTGGAAAAGAAAAGGAATATTTTTCTGATGATTCTGGAACTGATTTAGATAACAAATGGATTATGAATAAGGTTGCGACTAAATGCTATCTACCAACGAACAAGCTTATGCTTGAACTTTTAGAGAAACATCCTGAGTTTAAAATTAGTTTTTCTTTGTCTGGTGTTTTTATGGAACAAATGGATGAATTTATGCCTGAAGTTTTAGAATCTTTTCAAAAATTAGTTAAGACTGGTCGTGTTGAAATACTAGCCGAGACATATTATCATTCTTTGGCTTTTTTACACGACAAAGAAGAATTTAGATCTCAAGTGAAAATGCATGGAGATACAGTGAAGAAATTATTTGGTATAACACCACAAGTTTTTAGGAACACTGAATTGATTTACAACAATGAATTAGCAAGAGAGATTGAAGAGATGGGGTACAAGGGTATTATTGCTGAAGGTGCGGACCATTTACTTGGGTGGAAATCGCCTAACTTTTTGTATAAACCTACTGGAACTGAGAAGATAAAAGTTCTTTTGAAGAATTACAAGATGAGTGATGATATTGCTTTTAGATTTTCGAATAGAGATTGGGCAGAATGGCCACTTACTGTTCCCAAATATGTTGACTGGGTGAATGCTATTAATGGAAATGGCGAGGTTCTGAACTTATTTATGGATTATGAAACCTTTGGTGAACATCAATGGGAAGATACGGGAATTTTTGAATTTTTGAGATATTTACCTGAAGAGTTTTTAAAGAATCCGGATAATAATTTTAAGACACCATCTGAAGTTGTTGATGCTTATCCTACCCATGGAGAATATGATTGTCATAATTTTATTTCTTGGGCTGACATAGAGAGAGATTTAAGTGCCTGGACCGGGAATGAGATTCAAGATGCTGCTATGGCTAAAGTTTATCATCTAGGTGAAAAGGTTCTTCAAACCGGGAATCATGGACTAATTCACAAGTGGAGAAAACTTCAAACAAGTGATCATTTTTATTATATGTGTACTAAATGGTTTGCAGATGGTGACGTGCACAAATACTTCAACCCGTATAATAGTCCATACGAGGCATTCATAAGTTATATGAATGTTTTACATGATTTGGAAATAGAAGTTCTTGATATTCTGAAAGAAAGAGGATTTGTCAAAAAAGAAGAAAGCGGATTATTTGGAATTTCTGTGTAATCCTTTTGGTAACGTTTATAAATATTATTGTGCTAGTTTGCATAGAGTGGTGAAAAAAATGAATAGTTTTTATATTTGTAACGGAAGAGAGGTCCATAATTTGGAAGAATTATTAGAGGTACTTCAGGTAATTGATGACGGTACTTTTTATCATCATGTAAATGATGAAAAAAATGATTTTAGTAATTGGATTTTAGGGGAAGTTAAAGATAAGGTTCTTGCAAGACAGGTCTCTAAAACAAAAGATAAAGAAAAAATAATTTTACTTCTTGATAAGAGAGTTAACAATGATGCAAAAAGAAAACAATTCGTAATTGCTCAAATTAAAGAGGCTATTGAGAATGAGTGATTCAAAAATTTTCGGAATTATTGCACTTAAAGGTGGAGTAGGAAAGACAACTATTGCTTCTAATATCGGGACTTCGCTATCTAAAGATTTTCAGAAAAAGGTTTTAATTATTGATGCTAATTTTTCAACACCACATTTGGGACTTCATTTAGGAATCGTTAATCCAAAATATACACTTCATCATGTTCTTAATGACAACCATTCTATCTTCGAGGCTATCTATCAACATGAATTAGGATTCCATGTAATTCCAGGAAAACTTTCACCGTTTAAAATTGACCCAACGATTCTGAGAGAAAGACTTGAACCACTTCGTAATATTTATGATGTTATAATTATCGACTCCTCGCCTTCACTGAATGAAGAAATGTATGCAACAATGGCTGCATCAGATGAACTGTTGGTTGTGAGTTCTCCTGACTATCCGACTCTTAGTTCTACTATTCATGCGATTAGCGTTGCTGGACAGAAAGGTGCTAACATTAGAGGAATTGTTATCAATCGTGCTTACAAGAAAAAATTTGAATTAAGTAAAAAAGATATTGAAAGTGCAAGTGGTACTAAAATACTAGCAATTATCCCTCATGATGTAAAGGTTCTTTCTGCTTTATCCAAAATGACACCTGTTGTTGCTCATTCTCCAAAACAAGATGTCTCTGTTAAAATTAAAGATTTAGCGGGTTCTCTTGTCGGTGTTAAAAAGAAAAGAAGAGCGTCTTTCTTTGGTAAGAAAAAAGATAAAGATCAAGATATTGTTGACGAGGCGTAAAGGTAGCAAGTACCGAGTACAAGGTATGAAGTATTAGGTACAATATTATTTTTTTAAGAATACTTTGTAAACTCAGTTATCAGGGCAAATTGAATTCTCGACTCCGCCAGGGACAAATATTATATTTCAAACAGAAAAATACCATCAATTTTAAAAAAACAATTTACACTATTTGCTTCTGCCAGCGGCGATAATTCAAAATTTATATGAGCGGAGCGAACAATTTTTTCAGGTTATGTAAGTTATGTTGAGACACTAAAAGAAGTCAAAAAAAGGAAAATGAATCCAATAATAGTTGGTGATTTCAATATGTACCATATAGGGCATCTAAGAGATTTAACAGGTGATGGCTACAAGAATTCCTATGATTATAAGAAGTGCATATCTTACCCTGCCACAAAATATACTCTAGACTACATCGTAATTCCAAAAAAATATACTTTCAAATCATTTAAGTGTATTGGAAACAATTTATCTGGCCATAAAGCTTTAGTTATTGAAATTAACTACAAGTCTCCTACAAAAGGAATATAAAGATATACAGCTAACTATCACTATGACAAGAAAGGTGATACTTGGTAATGGGAATATGCTTATTTGTTTTGATAAGAATGCGAGGATAAGAGATTTTTATTATCCATACGTTGGTCAAGAGAATCATGTTTCTGGAAATATTCATCGAACAGGAATCTGGGTTGATGGGCAATTTGAGTGGGTGAATGAAAACGATTGGGAACTCTTAATGAAATATCAAAAAGATTCCTTGGTTAGTGAAATCTTTGCGTACAATCCAAGACTTGAAGTTGAGTTAATTATTAATGAAGCGGTTCATCCAACTGAGAATGTTTTTGTTCGGCATGTTAAAGTTATAAATAAAAGTTCCAAAAAGCGAGAAATTAGACTCTTTTTCTCTCAACGATTTGATATTGCGGAATCCAATATTGGAGATACTGTTTATTTTGATCCGAAGCTAGAATCACTGATTGATTATAAGGGTAAAAGGTATTTTTTAATTGGTGGAGAAAGTCAGGGGAAGCCATTCGTTGATTATGCTACTGGAGGTGCTGGAGGAGTTGGAAATAAACTTGGGACTTATGTTGATTGTGAGGATGGGGTTTTAAGTAAGAATCCTATTGAACACGGAGCTGTTGATTCTGCTATTGGATTTCATTTGGATTTAGAAGCGGGAGCTGAGGGAGAAGCTAATTATTGGATTGCTGTTGGGAAAAAATATAGTGAAATCTCAAAATTAAAAAGCTTTATTTTAAATCATGGTGCCCATAACATAATAAAACATACTGAAAACTATTGGAATTCTTGGATAGACAATAAAAAAATTGACTTCTATGAATTAGGGGAGCCTATTCAAGATTTATTTAGAAGGTCATTATTAATTGTTAGAGCACAAACAGATAACCATGGTGCCATAATAGCAGCTAACGACACTCATACTTTCCATTTCAAAAAAGATACTTACAGTTATATGTGGCCCCGAGATGGGGCACTAGTTGCTAGGTCACTTGATAAGGTTGGACACAAAGATATTACAACTAAATTTTTTAAATTCTGTTCTGGACTAATAAGCCAGGATGGATATCTATTACACAAGTATAGGCCAGATGGTTCTTTTGGTAGTTCTTGGCATTCTTGGTTTAAGGGAAATAAAATACAATTGCCAATACAGGAAGATGAGACTGCTTTAATGATGGATGCACTATGGAAGCATTTCATAAAACATGAAGACCAAGAAATGATTCGAGAGATGTATGAGCCTTTTATTAAGAAAGCTGCTGATTTTATGGTTAGTTTCAGAGATCCAGAAACTAAACTTCCTAGAGAAAGTTATGATTTATGGGAAGAGAAGTTAGGCGTTCATACTTTTACTTGTGCTACTGTTTATGCTGGACTTGAAGCTGCTAAAAACTTTGCGAAAGTATTTGGAACTACAGAAGATTTTAATAGATATGATCAAGCTGCAAAGGAAGTAAAGGAAGCTACTATAAAATATATGTTTGACTCTGAAATGGGGGTCTTCATTAAAGGGATTTATTATGACGACAAAGAAAATATGAAATTTGACAAAACTATTGATATTAGTACCTTTTATTCACTTTTCGAATATGAAATACTTGCGATAGATGATGCTAGGCTTGTAGAGACTGCAAAAAAAACGGTAGAGAAATTATGGTGTATGTGCCAATGTGGCGGGCTTGCTAGATATGAAAATGATATGTATTACCGAAAGTGGGATGCCCCAATGAATCCGTGGATAATCTCTACTATGTGGCTATGTGAATATTATATTGCGAAAGCAAAGAAGCTCGAAGACTTGAAACCTGCTGAGGATTTATTGAAATGGACAACGGAGAAAGCACTTGACTCAGGAGTTTTATCAGAACAGCTTGAGCCGCATTCCTCAAAACCACTTTCTGTCGCGCCTCTTACTTGGAGTCATGCAGGATTTATTATTGCCGTTGTAAAGTATTTAGAAAGGTATGCGGAGCTAAATAAAAAATGACTGAGATTTTAATGAATAGACTTAGAGAGCTTCAAGAAAAAGATGCCTATTTGTCAGAAGGCGGTCTTAAAAAATTAAGTAAAGAAATGAATGTTCCTATTTCTAGACTTTATGGAATGGCAACTTTTTACACTATGTTTCACGTAAAAAAACCGGGAAAGAATATAATTGAAATTTGTGCATCCCCTTCGTGCTTTCTTCATGGCGCTCTAACTTTAGAACATTTTCTAACTAGTGAGCTTCAGATAGATATCGGAGAAACAACAAAAGACGGATGTTTTACATTAATGAAAAGTTCTTGTATCGGATGTTGTGATATGGCTCCGGCTATGCTACTTAACGGAAAGCCAGTTGGAAATTTGACAGAGAAAAAGCTGAGGAGTATTATTAAAAAGTCAAATTTTTGCTAAAATTCTGCTCTACACACCCTAGTGGAATTTCATTCGCTTTGGAATATGAGAAAACAAAAATTTATAATTTTTGCTTAAAGGGTGTGGCTTGACGAGCGGAATCTTCGAGACGCAAAAGTTATCCACTCCTCTATTCGCGGAAACGGTCGCCCTTCGGGTGCCATAAAACCAAAGGAAGACATCCACACCCTAGTGGTTTTCCATTCGCTTTGGTGTATGGGAAAGCAAAAATTCTTGGGAATTTTTACTTAAAGGGATGTGGCTTCGATTTGAAGACATGTCAAAGGCTTCTAAAGGAAGCCTCTAACTGATACAAAATCCGTAAACCTATTTTAAAAATAGGTTTACAAACTTCATACCAATGCAAATCTTAAAAAAAACAAAAATGAATGCACTCAAAGTTGCTAGGAATTTAGGGCCACTCGGAGTAGTTGAAATTTTGAGAAAAAAGAAAGTTACTGGTAGGGGTGGAGCTGGATTTCCGGTTGCAAAAAAATGGAAATTTGCTATGGATACTGATTCTGATGTTAAATATTTAATTTGCAATGCTGACGAAGGAGAGCCTGGAACATTCAAAGATAAATTTATTATGTTGAAAAATCCAAAGACAATGATTGAAGGGATTATTATTGCTGCTGAAACCATTGGCGTTAAGAATGTTTATTTTTACCTTCGAGGAGAATATCTTAATTTAAGAGAAGGCCTTGAGAAAGAGATAAAAAGTATGTTGAAAAAATCTGAATCTGATGCTTCTATTGAAATTGTTATGGGGGCAGGTGCATATATCTGCGGAGAAGAAACTGCAATAATAAAATCAATTGAAGGGTATCGCGGTCAACCTTATTGCAAACCACCTTTTCCACCTAAAGCTGGATTATGGGAAAAACCAACTGTTGTAAATAATGTGGAAACATTTGTTCATATTGCTCAATCATTATATTTTGACGATTATAATACAAATTTAAGATTATTTTCGATTTCTGGATGTGTTAAAAAACCGGGGATTTATGAGGCTTTATCTGGAGAAAGTTTGACAAAGGTTATTTCAAAAGCAAAACCAACAAACAAACCTAAAGCAATTTATTTTGGATGTTTTGGTGGATGTAAACCATACAAAGAAATGAAATTAACAGCTAAAAATATTTGTGGAGATGATTGTGTTCATGGAGCAGCTACTTTAATTATTACAGATGACAAAACTTCTGCTGTTGATATGGCATATATTATTTCTAAATTTTTTACTTATGAATCTTGTGGAAAATGTACTCCTTGTCGTGAAGGAAATATTCAGGTGCTGTTGTTGTTAAAAAAATTGAGAGCTGGAGAAGCAACAAAGGAAGATTATGAATTGCTTAAAGAATTATCGCTACATGTACAAGAGACTTCTCTTTGTGGACTTGGGCAAACTTCTACAAAACATATTACTACTGGAATTAAATATTTTGAAAGCGAATTTACTGATTTGATAAAGGAGGATGGTACGGGAAAAGAAGAATAGGAGGTTTAACATAGACTCCGCACCCGCGGCGTTTTGGATAAATCAAATAAAATACACGCACCCGCTACACTTCGCCTGCCTTCGGACAAGGCGAGCTTGCTCTGCTAAGTCAGGTTAAATTATCAACACAAGAGCTGAGGGTTGCTAAGTGTGGGCAGAGATAAGGATAATTAAAAAAAATAAAAATGGAGAAGAAAAAAGTGAATGAAAAAAATGACAGATAAAAAAATAAAAATGGAAAAAAAATTTAAGATAAAACTTGATGGGAAGACAATCAATGTTATAGAAGGTCAAACTATTTTGGAAATTTGTAGGGCAAAGGGGCTTACAATTCCTACTCTATGTAAACAGCCGGGACTACGGTCGGAAGCGAGATGCCGGATCTGCCTTGTTGAAATGGATAAGAAGCTGGTAACTTCATGTTCTACATATCCTTCTCCAGGTGCTTCTATAATTACAAAAACTGACAGAGTGAAAAATGCTAGAAGAAGAAATGTTGAGTTAATTATGGCACATCATACTGGTAGTTGTAATATTAATGAAGATGAGAAGAATGAATTATGTTATCTTGCAAAAGAAGTTGGTCTTGAGGAAACGAGGTTCAAGAAGGTTAGAAATTACAAACCGACACTGGGGAGTTCTGTAATCCGTGATGACAATAAATGTATTAATTGTGGTAGGTGTGTTGATACTTGTTCAAAAATACAGAGAGTGAATGCAATTGATTTTGCTGGTCGTGGATTTAACGAACATGTGGCTTCCTATTTTGAGAAGAACCTACCTGAAACTTCATGTATTAAATGTGGCCAATGTATCATCAATTGTCCCGTTGGTGCAATTCGTGAACGTGAGCATATAGATGATGTGATTGAGGTATTGAATAAGAAGAAAAAACATATTGTTGTTCAAATAGCACCATCTATTAGAGTTTCTCTTGGAGATGATTTTGGGTATGAGGTTGGAACAAATGTTGAAGGCAAAATGGTTTCTGCATTTAGAGAATGTGGATTTGATAAAGTATTTGATGTTGACTTAGGGGCTGACATGACAATCATGGAAGAAGCTAGTGAATTTTTGCGTAGACTAAAAGACGGAGGACCTTTTCCTATGATTACGACTTGTTGCCCTGCTTGGATTTTATTTATGGAATCTTTTTACCATGATATGTTTCATAATATGTCTTCTTGTATGAGTCCACATGAAATGCTTGGAATGTTAACTAAAACTTATTATGCTAAGAAAGTTGGTTTGAAGAAATCAGATATTGTTGTTGTTTCAGTTATGCCTTGTACTGCAAAAAAATATGAATCTACTCGTGAAGAATTGCAGTCTGGAGTTGATTATGTTTTGACAACTCGTGAGGCTACTAAATTGATTAAACATTTTGGTATTGATTTTAGAAAATTGAAAGATTCTAAATTTGACAATCCTTTAGGTGTATCGACAGGAGCTGGGACCATTTTTGGTGCTACTGGTGGAGTTATGGAAGCGGCCCTTAGAACAGCTTATGAACTTGGAACAAACGAGAAATTAAAGAGCCCTGATTTTAAATCTATTAGGGGAATGAAGGGGATTAAGACTGGCTCTGTAATGGTTAATGATGTTGAAATAAAATATGCGGCAGCTCATGGAGGAGCCAATGTCAGGAAGCTACTCGAGAATGCTAAAGATTATCACTTTATTGAAATAATGGCTTGCCCTGGTGGGTGTGTTGGTGGTGGTGGACAACCAATCCCAACTACTGAAGATATTGCTCGTATTCGTGGGGAGGCTTTGCATAAGGATGATGACAAAGACAATATGAGGAAATCGCATGAGAATCCTGTTGTTAAAAAAATCTATAAGGAATTTTTAGGGGAACCAGGAAGTGCTAAGGCTCATGAAATATTGCATACTTTTTATAAAAAGAGAAGTGAGTTTTAGCAAAATTTGTGATTTTGCAGTTTTTAGTTGGAAGTTATTAGTTGTTAGTTAAGATAATTATATTTTATGCACCTAATGCGTTTTGAAGGGGGAATTTATATTGTTATGCCCCGCTGCACTTTTGGGGAGAGTAGTTAATATTTTATTGCTAAGGGGTTATATTTTACGCACCCGTTGCACTTCGCCCGCACACGGCAGGGCCAATTTTCTCTGCTAAGGCCGTTGAATTAAGTGTTAATCGCTTCGCGACTTGGGCTGGAGAATAAGATTACAGAAATTGACCTTCAGGATTTTAGTCGTTTGCTGGAGCTTAGTGGTGGGCTTGGGCAAATAGATTTACTAGAATTATTTATTTGCTACAATCGAGCAGTTTATGCACACACTGCGAGGGATCATTTAATTGCCTTATATTAATATTGAGCGAGAGATTAGTTATTTCTACTCAATAAAATAGACCACTACAAAACTAAGATACTGAGACTAAAAAATGTTTAAAGTAAACTTAATAAACTGATTTTGTTTAGAAATGATAAGAGGTGTGAAAATGAAAGTTGCTATTAATGGATTTGGAAGAATTGGTCGAGCTGTTTTTAAGATTGCTTTAGAAAAAGGAATTAATGTTGTTGCTATTAATGACCCATCTCCAATTGAATCATTAGTTTATTTATTGAAACATGATACTGTCTATGGAAGATATAATAAGACTGTTAGTTATGGAAAAGGTTTTATTAAAGTTGGTTCTAAAAAAATAAATGTTACACATGATAAAGATCCTGAGAATCTTCCTTGGAAAAAATTAAAAGTTGATGTTGTTGCCGAATGTACTGGAATCTTTAAAGATAGAGAAGGAGCGAGCAAACATTTAACTGCTGGTGCGAAGAAGGTTCTAATTTCTGCACCTGGAAAAGATATTGACAGAACAATTGTTCTTGGGATAAATGAGAAGACTCTTAAAAAAACTGACAAATTAGTATCAAATGCTTCTTGCACCACAAATTGCCTTGCTCCTGTTGCAAAAGTACTTGAAGATAATTTTGGAATACAATCTGCTTTCATGACTACTGTTCACGCTTATACTGGAGACCAAAGAACTCTTGATTCTCCGCATAAAAAACTTAGACGTGGTCGTGCTGCGGCTGAAAATTTTATTCCAACATCTTCAGGAGCAACAACTGCTGTTGCAAAGGTTATTCCTTCTTTAGCTGGAAAAATGGATGGACTTGCGATTCGTGGACCAATCCTATGTGGAAGTATTGTTGACTTTACTGCAATTTTGAAGAAGTCTGTTACTAGAGAAGATGTTAATTCTGCTATGAGGAAAGCGAGCAGGAAAGAGCTTAAAGGAATTTTAGGTTATTCTGAAGAAGAGCTTGTTTCGAGTGATATTATTTCTGACCCTAGATCATCTGTTCTTGATTCTATTTTAACTCAAGCGAATGGAAAGATGGTTAAAGTTCTTTCTTGGTATGACAATGAATATGGGTATAGTTGTCGTATGGTTGACTTGTTGAAGTTGATGAAGTGATGGGACTGCTGACCGCTAACTGCCGAATAAATATACGCACCCGCTACACTTCGTCCGCCTTTCGGCAGGACGAGCTTGCTATACTAAGGCAGTTAAATTAGATATCCCTCGCTTCGCGATTTGAGCCGGGTGTGTGGCACTATACCAACTGAGCGACTGAAGGAAAAAAATGAAAACATTAAAAGATATTAAATTTAAAGATAAGTTAGTTTTACTGCGAAGTGACTTAAATAGTGACGTGAAGAATGGAAAAGTAATTTTGTCTGAAAGAATTTTTGAAGCTGCTAAGACAATTAAGGCTTTGCAGAAGAAGGGTGCAAGAGTTGTTGTTGTCGCTCATCAGGGCAACCCTGGGAAAAAAGATTTTTTGCCATTAAAACAACACAATAAACTTCTAAATAAATTTGTTAAAATTAAATTTATTGATGATGTTATAGGGGAAAAGGCTATTAATGCTATTGGAAAATTGAAATCAGGTGAGGCTATTTTACTTGATAATGTTCGTCAGATACCAGACGAATTTACTCCGAAGAAGAAAGGGAATGTTCTTCTGAAAAAATTAGCCCCGTTATTTGATGTTTATGTTAATGACTCTTTCTCTGTGTGCCATCGTGAACATACTTCTATTGTTGGCTTCCCTCAGATAATTAAAGAGACTTGTGCTGGATTACTTTTAGAGAAGGAAGTTAATGCGTTAAAAAAAGTTTCAATGAAAAATTGCGTTTATATTTTGGGAGGAGCCAAACCTGAAACGAATATTAAATTATTAAATGGTAAGAATAAGATTCTTGCTTGTGGTCTTTTTGGTCAAGTTTGTATTGTAGCCAAAGGTAAAGACTTGGGATATCAAAATAAGTTTTTGAAAAAGACAACTTTGGTTAAGGGGGGATATGCAAAATTTTTGAAAGAGCTTAAAGGTAAATTGAAGCATGTTGAGACACCTGTAGATTTTGCTGTTGGTATTGAGAACAAGAGAGTTGAATTTGACTTGAAAAAGTTTCCACTTAATTATCAGATTGATGATATTGGAGAGAAGACAATTAAGAAATATGTTAAAATTATAAAGAATGCTAAGGCTATTTATATGAAAGGGCCTGCTGGGTTTAGTCAAGATAAAAAATTTGCAAAAGGGACTGTTGCTATTCTAAGGGCGATTACTGAATCTAAAGGATTTAGTTTGATTGGCGGTGGACATCTCTCGGATGCGATTAATCAATATAAAATTCCAAAAAGTAAAATTGGACACATTAGCCTTTCTGGTGGAGCTTTGCTTAATTACGTTGCTGGTAAGAAACTATGTGGACTTGAAGCGTTGAAGTAATTATTATAATAAAAGCCCAATTGTTTCTTAATTTTTTTATTGCACTCACAATAAAATTTGTTACTAGGATCACGCACCCGCTACACTTCGCCCGCCTTCGGACAGGGCGAGTTTGCTATGCTAAAACAATTCAATTACGAATGCGTAAACCGAAGTCGTTTGCTGGCACTACGTAAGTACCTCTACTATCACCTAGGATAGAATCATAGACTCCCACAAATAATTGCGGAGAGAAGGCAAGGATGACTGCCAGTATTGCTTCAGGTTTTTACCAGTTTTTTTAACCTTTTTATCAAGTCACTTATTAGGATATATCAATTAGATTCTAATTATTGCTATATTAATTATCTAAATTTGCACACAGCGCGAACGAATAATTCAATATACTAATACTGAGCTGTAGCGAAGCAATTTTCAAATAGTGGAGTTGAGTATAAGTAAGATTTATAATAAAAGAATTCTTTATTTTTATAGAGGTAAGATGACATACGATATAATAACTTTTGGTAGTGCAGTTGTTGATACATTTGTTAATACTGACGCTAAAGAAGTGAGAGGGTTCATTGAATATCCTGTTGGTTCTAAACTTCTGATTAAAGAGCAGAGAAGGGATATTGGGGGCGGTGCGACTAATACCGCTACGGCTTTTTCTAGATTAGGATTTAAGACGGGGTGCATTTGCAATGTTGGAAAGGACAATAACGGGAAAGACATTCTCAATCTATTAAAAAAAGAGAAAATAACTTTTCTTGGGTCTGTAAAAAAAGAAGAAACTGGATACTCAATTATTCTTGATAGTCTAGAACATGATAGAACAATATTAACATACAAGGGCCCGAACGACAGCATTGGAATAAAAGATATTCCTAAATTTAAAACGAAATGGGTTTATTATACTTCTATGATGAAGACCAGCTATGAGACGCAACGAAAATTAACAAAAACTCTTGCGAAAGAAGGTGTGAGGATTGTTTTTAATCCAAGTGCTTATTTAATTCGAAATAAAGATATCAGAGATATTTTGAAAAGTTCATATGCTGTAATTTTGAATAAAGAAGAAGCTGATATGATTTGTAAAAAATATGGGAAGAAAGGTGATTCTTTGAAAGCGCTTGTTAGTTTTGGGCCTAAGGTTGCCGTTGTAACTGACAAAGACAATCCAGCTAGAGCTTATGACGGAGATAAAGTATATTCGATACAGCCACATACAAAAATTAAAGTTTTAGAAAGGACTGGTGCTGGAGATGCTTTTGGCGCTGGGTTTACTGCTGGTTTAATGATGGATTATTCAATGGATGAATGTTTAAAGTTAGCTTTACTTGAAGGAGAAAGTGTGCTGAAACATTATGGGGCTAAGAATAATTTGATTCGTAAACAGCTAACAAAGAGAGAGACAAAAAAGTAGTTAGATAATATTTACGCACCCGCGGCGTTTTAGACGCGCAAGCGCAGTCCAAACTTGCTCTGCTAAGGCAGTTGAGTTAAGTGCCCATCGCTTCGCGATTTAAGTGTGGTTCGTGATGGCAGAGTAGTTCAGAAATAAAAAAAGGAGAATAAAATAAAAAATGAAAATTGAAAAAAATAAGATGACGATTAAACTAACTAATAAGAAAATAATTGATCAACATATGAAGATTCTGAAATCTTTGCAATTTGAGTCTGGACTATTTTCTGCGTCTAAGCATACCGTTGGCACTGGTTACGATAAGGCTTGGCTGCGAGATAACTTCTATGAATGTATTGCTTTTGAAGTAATGAATGATTGGGAAAATGTTAAAAAAACTTATCGTGCTATTATGGATATCTTTTTGAAGCATGAGAAGAAAATTGATTCTGCTATTCTCCAAAAGCCGACTTATACACATGAGTATATTCATGCAAGATATAATCCTAAAAACTTTGATGAATTTTGGGAAGAATGGGGAAATAAGCAGAATGATTCTATTGGTTGTATTTTATTTAAAGTTGGAGAACTTGAGAAAGAGAAGAAGATTAAAATCTTAGAGACTGAGGATGATTATAGAATTGTTCAAAAGCTAGTTGATTATTTATCGACTTTGGAATATTGGCATGATCCTGACTCTGGAATGTGGGAAGAGGAAGAAGAAGTGCATGCTTCTAGTATTGGTGCTTGTGTTGCTGGACTTGAGATGGTAAAAGATATCGAAGGAATAAGCGTTAATCCTGAATTAATTAGAAAGGGTTATGCGGCTCTTGCTAAACTACTCCCAAGGGAATCTGAAAAAAAGTTTGTTGACTTGGCACTGCTTTCTCTTATTTGGCCTTATCAGGTGACTACCCCTCGGCAGACTAAAAATATTCTGAAAAATGTTGAATACCATCTGTTAAAGAATAAGGGAGTGATTAGATATAAGGGTGATCATTATTATAATAAGAATTTGGACAATGTTTCTGAAGAGGCTGAGTGGACTTTTGGTCTTTTCTGGCTGACTATAATTTATGAAAAATTAGGGAAGAGTCGAAAGGCTAAGAGATTTTTAGAAAAGTCAATTTCAACTGTAACTAAAGACGGAGAGGTTCCCGAACTTTATTATTCTAATACTGATAAGGCTAATCCAAATACTCCACTTGGTTGGTCTGAGTCTCTTTTCATTACAGCACTTTATTATATTAATCATTCACATATGGGAAAAACTAAAGGTAGAAAGTTAGGGACTGGGAGTAAGGGGAAAGTAGTAAAGAAGATTGTAAAAAAAACTGTTAAGAAGAAAACTAAAAAATGATAAAAAAAATAATTAGAAAAATAAGATTGAATAAATTAATGACTAAAGGCAAAGCTATTTTCCTTGCATATGACCAAGGAATGGAACATGGACCGACTGACTTCAATGACAAGAATGTTGATCCTCAATATATTATTGATATTGCACAGAAAGGAAAATTTAATGCTGTTATTTTTCAGAAGGGCATTGCAGAGAAATATAATGACGAAATCAAAAAATCAAAAGTTCCGTTAATTGTTAAATTGAATGGAAAAAGTTCTTTGGTTGGGGGAGATCCTATATCTTCACAACTTGCGACTGTTGAGGAAGCTTATAATTTGGGTGCTGTTGCTGTTGGGTATACTATTTATTTGGGGAGCAATCATGAATCTGAAATGTTTTCTGAAGTTGAGAATATTCAGCGAGAAGCACATAAAAGGGGCCTACCTGTAATTATTTGGATGTATCCTCGTGGATCTGGAACAAAGGGTAAAAAGAAAACAGAGCTTATGGCTTATGCTACTCGTATCGCACTTGAACTTGGGGTTGACATTGTTAAGGTTCAACCGTTTGGAAAATTGGAAGATATAAAGTGGGCTGTTAAAGCTGCTGGTAAAGTAAAAGTTGTTTGTGCTGGTGGAAGTAAGATAGATGAAAAAGAATTATTAAAACAAGTTAAAATGTATATAGCTGCAGGTGCTAGTGGACTTGCTATTGGCCGTAATATTTGGCAATCTAAAAATCCCATAAAGCTTACAGAGAAGATAAAAGGAATAATTTGGGCAAAATGAAAATAGCTTTTTTTGAATTAGAAAAATGGGAAGAATTGTCTCTGAAGGAAAATTTAAAGGGACATGATTTATTCTTTTCCAATGATGAATTGAATGAAAAGACCATAGAGATTGTAAAAGATTTCGATATTGTGTCTGTCTTCATTTATTCAAAAGTTAATAGAAATATTCTAAGTAAATTTAATAATTTAAAGGCTATAGTCACAAGGTCAACTGGGTTTGACCACATAGATATGAAAGAAGCTCTGAAAAAAGAAATTAATGTCTTGAACGTTCCTTCATATGGAGAGAATACTGTCGCTGAACATACCTTTGCTTTGATTCTTGCCCTATCTAGAAAAATACATAAGTCTTATGAAAGAACAATACGGGGAGATTTCTCTATTGATGGACTAAGAGGCTTTGACCTAAAGGGGAAAACTCTTGGAATTATTGGAATGGGTAATATTGGAAGACATGTTGCTCGAATGGCCAAGGGATTTGAAATGAATGTTCTGGCTTATGACATAAAGAAAGATGAGAAGTTAGAAAAAAAGTTAAATTTTAAATATGTTGAATTAAAAGACCTGTTGAAAAATTCAGATATCGTTACTTTACACTGCCCGTATAACAAGCATACTCATCACCTCATAAACAAGAAGACTATAAGATTAATGAAAAAAGAAGCTTATATTATCAACACTGCAAGAGGTGGAAATCTTGACACTGAAGCACTAGTTCAAGCCCTCGCTAAGAAAAATTTAGGAGGGGCTGCTCTAGATGTCCTAGAAGAAGAATCTTTAATTAAGGAAGAAATTCAACTATTATCTAAAAATTTTTCAAAAGGGAATCTTAAAAATTTAGTTGAAAACCATTTGCTGCTCACTTTCAACAATGTAATCATCACACCACATAATGCGTTTAACAGCCAAGAAGCTTTACAGAGGATTCTCGATACAACTCTTGAAAACATTTACGATATAACTAAAAAAAATAAACTGAGGAATTTAGTAAAATGAATGCTAAAAAAGAATTTATGGAAGAAGCAATTAGAATTGCGAAGGAATCAGCTGAAGAAGGGGATTATGCTGTTGGGGCTGTAATTATTAAAGATGGAAAAATTTTAGCTAGAGGAAAGACTCTGCTTAAATCCTGTAATGACCCTACCGTTCATGCAGAAATTGTTGCAATCAGAGAGGCATGTGAAAAAGAAAGTCAAAGATTTTTGAAAGGAGCTTGGTTATATACGACTCATGAGCCATGCTCAATGTGTGCATCGGCTGCAATATGGGCAAAGATGCAAGGAATTGTTTTTGGGGCAACTATCAAAGATGCAATTTCTCATGCTACAGATACATTTTCTTGGAGACAAATTGATTTAAAATGCAAGGAGGTCTTAGAAAAAGGGAACCCCAAGCTTCAATTAGTTGAAGAATTTATGAGGGATGAATGTAATGAACTTTTCGAATTGTCAAAATGAAATCATTAATCGTAATAAATTTGAAGACTTATCAGTTTGGGACAGAGGCTTTGAAGCTTGCTAAAATAATTGAAAAAGTTGATAAAAATATTATTGTTTGTGCTCAAGCTTCAGACCTTTATAGAATTAGCAAAGAAACGAGGTTGAAAGTTTATGCTCAACATGTAGAGACTGAAAGTCCTGGTCGGAATACTGGATTTATTTTGCCTGAGGCTGCGAAGGCCAATGGGGCTATTGGCGTTTGTTTGAACCATTCTGAGCATCCTTTAGATTTTGCTACGATTAAGGCAACTGTTTTGAGGTGTAAGGAGTTGAAATTGAAAGTTATGTTATTTGCGAAGAATGTTGTGGAAGCTAAGAAGCTGGAAAAATTGAATCCTGAATATGTTATTATTGAGCCTCCTGAACTTGTTAGTGGAAAGATTTCTGTTGCTGAAGCAAAACCTGAACTAATTAAGAAGATTCGTGTTGCTTTGAAGGGGAAGTTTTTGGTTGGCGCTGGAATTCATTCTAACAAAGATGTTTTGATTTCAAGTAAACTTGGGGCTAGTGGAGTTGCTCTTGCTTCGGCTGTGACTACTGCTAAAAATCCTCGAAAAGTTTTGGAGGAGTTGTTGGGGTAGGGAGAAGGCAACCCAATTAGGTGAAATATCGATAACTCCCCCAGATTATTGGGACAAGGAATTATTGGAGATTAACCGTGCTTTAGGGCAGAGATAAATGAAAAAATGAAAAAACAAGTTATTGCATTTGATATCGGGGGAACTAATACTAGGTGTGCATTAGTTGAGAAGAATAAGATTATTAAGTTTGATTCCATAAAAACTCCAAAGACTCGAAAGAAGTTTCTAGATAATGTTTGTTCTATGACTGAAGCTTTTATGAGCCCTAATGTTAAGGGTATTGGGATTGCGTTTCCCAGTACTATTGAGAAGGGCATTGTTAAACATCCTACAAATGTTCCGTTGAAAAATTTTGATTTGGCTAGATACATCGAGGGGAAATTTAAGAAGAAATGTAAGATTTTGAATGATGCTAGTTGTGTTGCGCTTGCCGAAGCTCACCTCGGATGTAAGAAAAAAGATTTCTTTGTGTTGACTCTTGGGACAGGAATTGGCGGAGGGATTATTGTTGATGGAAAAATCTATCAAGGGATTGGCCGTGGGAGCGAATTTGGACATATGTATGTTCGTGGTGCGGATTTTGAAAGTTTATGGAAGGCTACGAAAAAAAAGATAATTAGATATTACGGTGAAGGGGTGCTAGTTAAAGATTTGGTTAAGATTAAGGAAAAGAAATGCAAAGATATTCTTTTAGAGGCTGCTGATTATTTGGGAGAGGGGATTGCTTCTATTGTGACGATTTTGGATCCTGAAACTGTTATTCTTGCAGGGGGAATTAAGGAAAGTGGGCCTGTGTTTTTAAAAATGATTCAAGATAGTGTTAAGAAGTATGCTTTTATTCAGAGAAAGATTCCTGTGAGCTGGTCGAAGCTAAGTGAACCTGGAATCCTTGGGGCATCACTTTTAATTGATTAGAATTCTTGGACTATTTTACGGAGGGGAGCTGCTACAGGCTTTTGGGGAAGGACATGTTAGAAGGAAAGGTATCAATGGCATGACCTGATAGGGGAAGCTGGTGGGCCTTCCACAAGGGATGACCCGATGGGGGAAGCTGGGCCTTAGATTGATATTTTTAGTTAGTTTAGGACAGAAGACAAGTTGAATTAGTAATGTTGCAGGGTTGCATAATGGGAGCGTTTGTTTTTTATTGGAATATCATTTAATTTTACCAACAGATTAAACTCAGTTGATAATTACTAAAAATATCTATGCCACTGTAGTGTATAATATTATATTTTATTACTGAGCTTGAGAAGGTAGAATTATCTAAAAATCATTATCTCAGTTACATCTGTACATTCAAAAGTTATTTAAAGTTATTTAAAGTTATTTAACTATGGTACTCAAAACGTTTAATGTAGAAGAAGAGTTTTACAAAAAGTTTTCTGATTATTGTAAGGAGAATGGTTTTAGTATGAGTCAACAAGTTAATCTTTTTATAAAAACACAAATAGAGGAAGAGCCTAAAGTTAGAGAAAGCTACTTGAGAAAACTTGAACGGATAAGAAAACAAGATAAGTTTATTGAAGTAAAAAACTTTTCTGAAAGGTATGACTTATAGATTAATTATACCAAAAAAGCTAGATAAAATATTTCTAAAACTTAGTAAAAAAAATAAAAATAATTTAAGGATTATTGACAATAAAATTCAAAAGATATTAGAGAACCCATACCAATTCAAACCTCTTCGAGGTAACATGACTGGAATTTTTAGAGTCCATATCGGAAAGTCTTTTGTTTTAACCTATGAAATTCTTGAAGAAAAAAGAACAGTTAAGTTGATTGACTATAATCATCATGATAAAGTCTATTATTAAATTAATATTAGTCAAATTATTATATTTAGATTCGCTGCTGCTCATTATTATAGAGACCTGAGGTACCAATGGGATGACCCGATGGGGGAAGCTGGGCCTTAGATTGATTATGAGAGAACAGGAGACAAATTGATATATTGAATTTGCCTAGGGCCAATTGAAATAGTCGCTCCGTATAACCATTCGCTTTTTAATATAGCGTGCCAAAATTTCAGGCCGGTGAAATCGATTGGAAAACGATTTAACGAAATTTTGTATCTGGGGGCATAACCTGTTTGAGATTGGTAATTGCTCGAAGACATTGGATTTCACAATTGATATTGAGTTGAGCTATTTATGCCCGCCAGCGCAGCGGATAATGTTTTTACTCTCCAAATTCTTTGGAGCTAAGTAAAAGTATGGTTTACCATATCATGCCTTTATTACTGAGCTTGCGAAGGTATTTTTGAAATAGATTCGCTTTTCGCTCATAATTGATAAGGACACATTGAAGTAATAATGTTGCAGGGTTGCATACTGGGAGTGTTTGTTTTTGTTAAGAACTGAGTTTGGCATTGTTATGTTTGAGTTAAATATACTATGTATGCTAGCGCAGTGGATAATGTTATGTTTATCATAATTAAAGCAGATCCTAGTATTCAACAAGAGAACCAATCATTCTCGAAATGTTTATATACATATAAACATACAATATCTTATGACAAAGATCATTAGCATTTCAGATGAAGCATACCAAAGGTTATCCACAATAAAAGGTGGGGATAGTTTTACTAAAGTTATTTTGAAAATTGTTAAGGCACATAGTAACAAAGAAAAAATATTATCCTTTGCTGGGAAAAAGGGAATTGATGAAAACCTATTAAAAAAAACAAAAAAGGATTGGAACAAATGGTCAAAAAGATATGCTTAGATTCTGATATTTTAATAGACTTGTTAAATAATAATAAAGATACTCTTGATAAATTAAATTCTTTAGATGCTGATTTTTATACCACATCAATAAATGTTTTTGAAATTTGGATGGGGAAGAAAAACAAGGATACAATTTCGGATTTAGTTTCAACATTAAAAATTATTGATTTTACAAAAGAATCTGGACTTATTTCTGCGAATATAAAAAATAAATTAAAAGACAAAGGTCAGGATTTAGATATTAGGGATATATTTATTGGCTCTATTTGTATTAATGAAGAGATTGAATTAATGACAAAGAATACTAAACATTTTGAAAGGATGAATCCTTTTGGGTTAAAATTGAGTTGAGTCATCATTTTATAGAACTGCATTAATTATTTGAATTGTTTATTGAGACTAATATTCTTCTGTTTCAATGGAACAGTTTATACATACAGCGGGGGCGATTGATTTTATATCAGTAACTGAGCTTGTGAAGGTATCTTTGGAAACAAATTAATATGTTAATTAGTTTAGGGCAAAGGGCATATTAAATTATCACCTCGGTGAGAGCATTGGATGAGTTTATTTTTTGGTAGGTTTATACTTGAACTTTTTATAAGGATTGAAATTGATAAAAGATTTGTTTGAATGTC
>JAQICZ010000006.1 GCA_027858295.1 Nanobdellota archaeon
TGTCCACAAGAATTTTGAAGTGATTCTAAAAAAAGTTTTCCCATAAGACAAAGAGAATGGAAGCAACTAACCTTTTTTTCTTCAAAATATTACCAAGAATTTTGAAGTGATTCTAAAAAAAGTTTTCCCATAAGACAAAGAGAATGGAAGCAACTAACCTTTTTTTCTTCAAAATTTTTCCCCGACGATTTTACATTAAAAACTTTTCCAAGGGTTTTCAATTGCCTGTAAAATTGCCCACAAAGGTTTTAACTACCTGTAATATAGCCCACAAGGGATTTGAAGTGATTCTGAAAAATGAGACTCAAAAGCTGAAATCATTAGATTTCCAACCAAAAGAAACACTTTTAAACAGTCTAAAATAATATATTACATAAGCTCTGGTAACTCAGTCTGGATAGAGTGCCAGCCTTCTAAGCTGGAAGTCGCCGGTTCGAATCCGGTCCGGAGCGCTTAATAAGGGACTCCTCAAAGAGTCCCTTTTTTTAATTCTCATGATTTGATTTGTCAACCCGTGTTCACATTACAATGTAGTCGCCGGTTAAAGTCGCAGCTCCACAGAGATGGGACTTTGTGAGAAGTTTTCTAAAAAACTTCGCTCCGAATCCGGTCCGGATCGCTTAACAAGGGGACTCCTCAAAGAATCCCTTTTTATTTTTCTGACATTATTCTAACTAGTGGAAAATTCAAATAATTTGACCTTTCTCAAATTCATCGTTTTTTTATTTTCCTTTATTATAAACAGATTAATTTCCATTCAAAACACAAATACACACATAATAAGTATATTTTGAGCAAAAATACACAAATAATGAGTTCTGGATAAATTCTACCTATAAGAGATATAACAAATTATACACATATAATAGGTATGAAAAGGGCTAGTTTAGCGAAGACTTTAGAAAAAGAAATTAGATTAAAGAAAATAAAATCTGGTTACTCTAATCCTCGAAGCCATAATCTAAAATTTCACCATCATTTAGCCAAAAAAAACACAATTCTCAGAAAAGCTAGAATTAAAACAGTTACTTGGATTGGAATCATTTTATTTTCTCTCTTAATATCCTTATTCATTCTAGGACCAAGACTAACTGGACTAGTGATTGGTGAAGCAGAAAGTGAATATTCAATATACGAAGATATATACTTCAACCAGTCTGGAACCTACAACCTTACCCCCGAAGAATTCGGAGAACTTTCATCAATGGCAATATCTGGAGAAATCTCGATATTCGGTTCAGTGAAAATCTCCATAGAAGAATTAACTATTTTTGATTCAAACAGATTAACCCCCGAAGAGATTAATACTTCAAAAACAGGAAAGTTAGTCGGTGCATTGACTGGAAAAATAACAGATGGAGAAGTTTTAGTAAAAGAAAAACAAAAAGAAGAGACTCCAGTAGAAGAAAAATTTAAAGATAAACCAGTAAAAAAAGAAAAAATTACAATAGAAGAAAAACCAATAGCGACAGAAGATTCTACAGTAAAATCCCAAATAGAACAAACAACCACTCAAGAGACAACTACAAAAGAAGAGAATCAAACTATTCAACCAAAAGAAGAAGAGGTGGTTAATCAGACTAGCCCTCAAGAGACTACCCCTTCTTCGACAGTTGAAACAACAACACAACCAGAAAAAGAGAAACTAACAATAGAATTTACAGATTATTGTCAAGAAACCTGTGTTATTCAGAATTTAAACAAACTTTATTACACAATTAATATTGAAATTGAAAACTCAAGCTTAGCTCTGAAAAAAATAAAATACCGAATAAGAAATCCAGAAAAACCAATAATTTCAAACATTACCGAACAACAAATAGAAAATGAAACAATTAAAATTCAAGGACAAATAAAAATTGATGAACCAGTGAAATGGAAAAAAACTATTGCCTCCACTCAAAAAATAGAAATAATAGTCTCAATGCCAAAGTCATCAAGAAATATTGAAGTTCAAAAAATACCTTCAGATTCAACAGAAGTAAATTATCAAATAAAAGAAATTTCTACAATCCAAGATAAACCATTTGGAAAAAGATTAATCTCAACCGTACAAGGAGAAACAACAACGAACATAAATGAAACTATAGAAATAATCATCAATGATAATGCTACAGAATATGAAATTTTATATGAAACAACTCCCCCACAAAAAGAAGAAACAGAAATTTCTAAACTAAAAAAAGAAATAATTATTTCTGCAGCAGATGAATTGAACTACACAAATATTTTAGCATTTACAAATCTAACAACAGAATCAAGATTAGAAGAAATAACTCTTTACCATGTAAATGAAAATAAAAATATAGAATTTATAGGATATGATTTAAACAATAATTCACTAATTGATTACATCGAATGGGCTGTCCCACATTTATCAAATCAAACATACCAAATTACAATAATTCCCATAACAAAAGCCCTACATTTAGACCAAAATAAAGTTGCCCTAGAAGATATATATAATGCGCTAAAATCAGAAGATGGAATAACAAAAATAATTCCCGAAAATGACTATGTCCGAATAACTTTTGAAAAAAATTTAACTTCAGAAAACGACATTACAATATATGCAAACTCTACGAATGCAATAGTAGAAGTTTATGAAAAAGATTCAAACATAAAAATTGCAACCTTTAGTGAAATTAACGAATATGGCAAATATCAAATATATTTAACAGAATTGCCTTTTCCTCAAGACACATTTGACCTAAAAATAATTAATCACGATATAGAATTCGATTATATCGTGGACCCCTCTCTTGTCCCATCGGCTACATTTTTCGAAGGATTTGAGAGCAATGGATTTACCGTGAATAATTGGATATTAGAGCAATCTAACAATCCATGGGAAATGTACACGGCATATCCAGACCCCCATACTGGTTCATATTTTGCCAGAGCAATGCCAAAAGGAGGGGCATCCAATATCACAACAAGTGTAAATACCCAAGGATATGAGAATATTACAATTAGTTTATGGGCATTCACAAGTGGGCTTGATTCAGGTGAAGGAATAGCTCTTAGTTGGTATGATGGATTAGCATGGACTCAAGAGATGCTTATAGAAGATTTGTATGCTTGGACACAATATTCTTATAATTTAAGCTCTGCAGCAAATAATAATCCAAATTTTTTAATAAGAGTAACATGTATAGGTGATCATAATAATGAGTATTGTTCTATAGATGATTTGAATATTTCAGGAACTCCAATCGAGACACTCTCTCCAATTTTAATAAATGATATTCAATGTGAAGAAAATGAAACTTGGAAAAATTGTAACGAAGTTGGTTTTCGTGAAACAATAACTAATTTTAGAGTCAATTGCACAAGCCCGACCAATTCAATTGCACAAGTTAATTTTAAATTTTTAAATCTCCCAGATAACAATACTTTTTTTATGGAAAATTCGACATCTAATGTTGGAGATATTTGGAATTACAATAATACATATATAACAATTAATGATTCTGGTGAATTTTTATTAAACCTCACCTGCTTAGACAATACCTCCAATTCTAAATTTGGAAATTTCTCCTGGACCGTCCCATGGGGAACATTAAATTCAGATTTAATTTCACCCACCAACAATATAAATATCTTGCAAAACAATTCATTCAATTTCACCTCAAGAGTCACCTGTTCTGGAGGTGAATGTGGAGATATTAATGCAACCCTTGACCCCCTCAACTGGTGGAATACCTCATTTAAAAAAAGAAAAACTATTAACATTACAAACGCGGGGACATCACAATTATCAAACTTTACTGCCTACATGCATATAGAAATTGAACCAACAATGCAAACAGATTTGGATGATTTAAAATTTATTTCTGGATCATGTACTTCTTCTGAATCAAATGAATTATCGTATGAAATAGAAAGTCACAATTCTTCACATGCTAACATATGGGTTAAAATTCCCGCACTAACAACAGGCATAAATTCTATTTGCATTTATTATGATTCGAACACCTTAATTTCCAACGGAAATTCTCTAACGGCTTGGGATTCAAATTATAGAATGGTTCACCATTTCGAGGAAACTTCTGGCATAGAATTTGATTCGACCATTTATGGTTTAAGTGGAACTTCGGTGGGTGGAGTGAATCAAAGTGCAATTGGAAAAATTGGGGTAGCTAATAAATTTGATGGAACAAATTATTTAAATATTTCTCAATCTTTAGAAAATTGGTTGGGAGAATCTAGTTCGATGTCTTTTTGGATAAAAACCACAGATAATTCTGGTGAAGATAATCCATGGATTGCCCCGGCGATTTCTGGTATTGAACTCGCAGGTGGGGCCAATGATATTTTTTGGGGATGGCTTGATTCTTCTGGACACATAGGTCTACTTGGTTATGGAGACCCCAATCCCGCAAAAAGCACAACTATTATTACAGATGGTTCATGGTATTATGTTGGCTTAACAAGAAATTCATCAAGTGGACAAGTGAGTGTTTTTGTAAATGGTGTCCTGGAGCATTCATTAACTTCCAATATAGGTGTTGTTACCACTCCCTTTTCCAGCATTGGTCAATCAGAAAAAACTGGAAACCCCATTGATGCGACACTTGATGAAGTTCGTATTTCCACTTCAATAAGGACATTAGATTGGTTTAATCAAAGTTTTCAAATGATTGAAAATTCAGAAACTTTCGTTTCTTATGGAGAAGAAGAAGATAATTCGGGAAAAGGTGTAGTCCCCATGAATTCAGGTGTCCCATTTTACACAACTTCACAAAATCCAACGGGATACATATACGATCCCTGCTTTTCTAGTATGATTGATGGTGATTACTGTAACACCACATGGACTGTCAATGCAACCAATCCATTAAATTCTAGTTGGGAGTTTTTCACGATATACGAATCTTCAAACTACAACCCAGATGTTTTAACAAATCAAACTCCTTCCGCAAATATAACAATTTCAACAAGTCAAGCTGTTGAGAACATGTCCGTTGAAACAAACTCGATAGAGTGTGAAGAATCTGGAATATGGAAAAATTGTTCAGAAACAAATTATGGAGAAACTATTACAAGAGTTAGAGCTAACTGTACAAGTACAAATAGCACTATAACTCAAGTAAATTTTAAACTTTCAAACACCCCTGATGGAACGACCTTTTTTAATTCAAATTATACATCTAACCTTGGAAACATTTGGATATATGACAATGAAGATATCACAATTAATGATTCTGGTGAATTCTTATTAAATGTTACATGTGCAGACTTAAGTTCCCATACTAATACCAACACTTCCAATTGGAATATTCCCTGGGGGACATTAATTCCAACAATAGTCTATCCCTCAAACAATAGTAATTTATCACAACACAATTTATTCAATCTAATATCAGAAGTAACATGCTCCGGAGGAGAATGTGGCTCACTAAATGCAACTCTAGACCCCCCAGCAAATTGGTGGGACTCCGCTTGGGATTCAAGAAAAGAAATAAATATAACAAATGGCGGAGCTTCAACCCTAACAAATTTTCCCATCTACCTAAACATTTCAATAGAACCAGAAATGCAATCTAACCTAAACGATTTAAGATTCATTCCAGGATCTTGCCTATCTGTAAGCGGAACAGAAATGAGTTTTGAAATTGAAACTTATGATTCTTCTTCTGCAAATCTCTGGATAAAGATACCCTCTTTTTCTCAAGGCACAAACTCCTTTTGTATGTATTACGACAACCCGGTAGCCTCTTCAGGGCAAAGCATAACAGGCGCCTGGGATTCAAATCATATAATGGTCCAACATATGAATGAAGCCTCAGCAGCAACAATGTTAGATTCGACAGCAAACAACAACGATGTATCAAGCTCCACAGGAACTCCAACCTATGGGGCAACAGGAAAAATTAGTTCTGCCGTAACCTTTGATGCAACTGGAACTGATGGACTTTTAGTAGCAGATTCTGCCTCCCTTGACATTACTGGCCCAATAACTCTTTCAGCCTGGGTAGCACCGACAACAATTGCAGCATACGACAGAATTGTTACAAAATCCTTTACTACAGATGTCGACCCATGGACAATGTATGGGCTGATATTCAACGATGTAAACAATCTTAGACTCGAAATTTCAGAGAATATTGCAGGGACACAACAATCAATCTCTGGGATTGTCAACATTTCAACAACTGGATGGACATATGCATCATCAACTTGGGATGGGACAAGTTTAAGAGTTTATGTTAATGGTATACTAGATTCCGAGCTGGTTGGAACTGCCGTTACTCTTGGAACAAATAATATGGATTTAGCAATTGGTCGAAGTAGTTTTGATAACAATTATTTTACAGGAACAATTGATGAAGTGATTGTTTCAAATACTTCAAGATCTGCAAATTGGATTAATCAGTCCTACCAATTAGTTCAAAACCAAGCAGATCTTATTACAACTGGGCCATCCGAGATATACTCACTCGTAAGTGCAAAAGGGGTAATGCCCATGAATTCAGGGGTTCCTTTTTATACAACATCCCAAAATCCCACAACCTATCTGAATAGTACTTGCCTTCAAAATATGAAAGGAGGAGATTCCTGTCAAACATCCTGGTCAGTTAATTCAACCGGAGAAATTGATTCCTCTTGGGAATTTTTTACAATCTACAATGCAGAAAATTACAATTTATATGTATCATCAAATCAAAGTTTAACAAACGTTTACAATATAGTTGATCCCTCAACATTAGAACCTGATTCTGCTCAAATCGAAGTTTACACAAATTCAATGACAGACGTTTCTTATGGATTAAATGAGGGACCACTTCAAACAAATGTATCAGTAAAATTTCAAGCAACACACTCAGATAATTTTGCAAGATTTGTAGAACCTACTGCAAAAATAGAATTCACAAAAACTGGAGAGGATTCAAGAAGTACAACTTGTTCTAGACTAACAAATGAATCTTCTGGTCAATCCGCAAATTATACTTGTAGTGTACAAATGCAATTTTGGGACGGACCAGGAGTCTGGAATATAAATGCCTCAATACAAGACGATGCTATCAATTACTATGAAGAAAATCTACAGAACTTTTCAATTGGAGCAACATCTGGCTTCATAATAGCAGAGACCAATTTAACATGGGATACCCTCCTTCCTGGAAGTCAAAACGTTCAAACAAATTCCTCACTTCTACTAAAAAATACAGGTAATACAATAAAAGGAATAACAATAAATTCAACCAATTTAATAGGTGATATTGACCCTACAAAAATAATTCCGGCAGAAAACTTTAAAATATCACCTGATAACAATTGTAATGGAACACCTATGCAAAATAATCTCTTTATATTAATAGAGAACACAACACTTAACAAAGGAGATTACATACAAACAGAAAATGGGAAACAGTCTTTATATTTCTGTATCACAAGCGTTCCTGAAGACCTTACCTCTCAGAATTATAAGACATCCCAAGGTGCATGGATAATAAAAATATTTGCCATTCTTTTAACAACGCGAAGAAAAAAACTAATAAAAGACACTGATAAATTAATTAAGAAACTAGAAAGGGAAAAATATCTCTTGGAGAATTCAATTGAAGACGATGAAGTAGGAGAGATTCCAATAAATATTTTCTCAAAAGAAATTGGGGCTCTTGAAATCATTACTAAATATATGAAAGAAAACCTAGGCTTAACTTACTCGGAAATTGCAGCAAATCTAAATCGTAACCAAAAAACAATTTGGTGCTCCTATAATAATGCCATAAAAAAAGATTCAACCCCACTAAAGATTCTTAAATCATCAATTAAAATACCTATATCAAAACTCCAAATAAAGAATCTAACCGTGCTCGAAGCAATCATCTTATACCTTCGAAATTCGGGTATAAAATACTCAGAAATTGGAAAACTTCTAGATAGAGACCAAAGGAATGTTTGGACTATAAACAATAAATTGAATGAAAAACTAAGAATCTAAATATATTCGTGCATAAATTCAAATAAAACATAAAAGTTTATTCACTATGAAGATAAACTTAATTTACACATCTATTTTAATCTTAATTTTATTACCCTTTGCTACTGCTGGCTTAACAGATTTCTTTGACAAAATGACTGGAAAAGCAACAAATCAACCGGTAAATTTAGAAGTATCTGTCGGAGGAGGGAACGCTCCAGTAATTACACTATATGATAATTTAATGACTGATGTTTCTTCTGGATTAAATGAAGGACCCTTATTAACAAGTGTTCAAATGACTTTTTCTGCAAGTGATTCAGAAGGTAGGGGAAATATAAATGATTCAACGGCATACTTAAAATTTACTAAAAGTGGAGAAGCAACAAGACAAACTGGTTGTTCTTTAATAGGAGGAGAGACAACAACTAATTCTGCAAATTATACTTGTACTGTAGATATGTATTGGTGGGATGCTCCAGGAACTTGGACGATCAATGCATCAATCTCCGATATTAATAACAACCCCTCTTCAAATACCACAAGAACATTTAGTGTTGGTGCAACGGCGGGATTCACTTCAGCACCAAATTCATTGACATGGAATACTATCAATCCAGGACAAAGTAACCAAGAAGCAAATGAATTTATAACACTAAATAATACAGGAAATTTAGACAGAAACATACAATTTAATGCTACAAATTTAAAGGGAACAACTGATAATACAAAAGCCCTTTATGCTGAAAACTTTAGTGCAAATACTTTAGCAGGTTGCGAAGGAACACCATTAGCACATTTATCATTTCAACAAATAATTGGAGCAAGTTTACAAAGAGGAAATTATACTCTGTCTGATGGTACAGGACAAGAAAATATTTTCATTTGCCTTGAAGCCGCAAATTCAGACTTAACACAACAAACATATTCCACTACAGAAGAGGGTGCGTGGACATTAAATATTGCAGCATAAAAATGAAAATGAAAAATATACCAATAATATTAGGAATATTAATCCTAACACTATCAAGTGTTTCAGCTTTTGCTGTCTCTTCAAAATACTGGGATGAAAATCCAGTAATTATTTCTCCAGGAGAAACTATTACTATTGAGACAATTTTACAGAACATGGCTGGAAGCGAAAACATTGAAGCAACTGCCACAATTTCAGGAGGAAGTGAGATTGCAAAATTAATGGAGCCCTCAAAAACTTATTTAATAAATGCTGCTGAAAAAACTAATGTTCCAATGCAAATTACAATTCCAAAAGAAAACTTTCAAGAAAGATATGTGGTAGTTATATCATTTAAGAGTAAAACTGCTGGAGAAGGTGATTTTAGCTTAGGTTCAAGTATAGAAAGAGAAATCCCCATTCAAGTAACACAAATACCACAAGAAGCGGAGCAACTTAATCGATCATATCAAATAATAGCAATACTAGGTATTGTAATTATTGGACTGATAATATTCCTTCTCTTAAAAAAACCAAAGAACAAAAAGAAAAAGAAAAAGATAATTAAAAAAAAATAATTAAAAATTTAATCAATATATTTTTCGTAATTATATGCGTTATATTGCTAAACCTCTCTCTAATAAGTGCAGAAATAACAAATAACCAACCAATCACGGGGAGAAGTATTCAAGAAAATATAAACATTTCAATTCAAATAAAAAATACCCCTCCAATTAATATTTTATCTCCAAATAATGGGACCTATCTTGTCAACAACCTCCTTTTTGATTTTATAATAGGCTCTTTTGAAGAAATATTATTGAACATAGACAATGGGCCAAATACAACAATAGTTTCTCCGACAGGAATATTTATTCCAACTGGGGAACATATTCTAAATATATATGTAAGAACCTCTTCCCAAGAATATTTCGAATCAAAACTATTAACCATTAATCCAAATTTATATAAGATAATTTACACCGACTATAAAAATTTAACAAAAGGAGAATCCACAAAGATAGATCAAAAAACTATAAAAGAAATCCAAAAATTAAACAATCTTATATTAGAAAATACAAATTATGGAAAAATTATTTTTACAGAAGAAATAAATTTAATGGAAGACTCTACTCCAGAGGATAATGTCACAGATCTAGACGCAAATACAAAAATAGAATTTAATAAAATCTATGTAGATACATTTAATTTAGCAAATCTAAACAAATCAGCAATATTAACATTGTATAACCTACCTTTTAATAATCCAATAATATTAAAAGACAACTCTATTTGCCCAGAAACAATCTGTGAAAGAATAAGCTATTCAAACAATAATTTGAGATTCAAAGTTTCAAGATTCTCAACATATTCAGCACAAGAAAGCCCCAAAGATACAATAATCATTCCAAAATCAACAGCGGGAAGATCAACTAGTGATTTTCAATCAATATTCACAGATAGTTTAACCATTACACCAGACTTAATTCATGAGAAATTAAGGCAAGGCGAAACAATAAACAAAAAAATAAAAATAAAAAATAATCAGAATAAAGAAACAAAAATAAATATCGATTTTGGAGAATTAAAAGAATTCTTTTCTACTAATGAAAAAGAAATCACTTTGCAACCGAATGAAGAAAGAGAAGTCGTTTTAAATATCACGGCAAAAAATGACCAGAATCCCCAACTATATGTAGGTATATTAAAATTCATTTTAAATAAAAGGGCTATTCCAGTTTGGATAATGCTAGAAGTAGAATCTAAAAATAGCCTTTTTGATACATACCTCTCAATTCTAAATCAAGATTTAATTCTCCCAGGAGATACACTCCTTATTAATGCTGAGCTATTTAATCTTGGAGATACAGAAAAAATAGACGCAAACATCAAGTATACAATAGAAAGTATTTTTGGAGAAATTATCTCTACAAAAGAAGAGACAATCGCGGTTAAAACTAAAATAGAATTATTAGAACTTCTGGAAATCCCGATAGATACAAAGCCCGGAGATTATATCATTTATCTCGAAATAAATTATGACGGAAGAATTGCAATTGCTAGCGAAAATTTCAAAATAGAAAACAACAAAGATTATTCAAATCAAATCTTAATTTATTCATTAATTATCCTAATATTAATACTAATATTAATATTGACTATCTTTATTATTCTCAAAAAAAGAAAAAAGAAACATTATAAATCAAAAAAATCCAAATCCCGAGGTAGGTAACTTTCTTCAAATATTTCTTTTGCCTCAAATAAAATATCTTTTAAATTTTTCATATACCTTGAACTAACATGAGTAATAATCAACTTTTTAACTTTTGCTTGCCTAGCAACCTTTGCAACATCAACAACCGTTAAGTGCATATGCTCTTCTGCTTCCTTAGATAAATCCCCAGAATAAGTGCCTTCACTAATAAATATATCTGAATCTTTTACAAAAGGAATAATCCTTTTATTCATTTTAGTATCCATTACAATCGAAATTTTCTTATCCTTCTCATTATACACAGAATCTTTTGATTTGAACTTTCTTCCATTAATAACAATGTCCTTACCTTCCTTCAAATCTTTAATATGTGGGCCACTAGGAATCCCCTTCAACTTATCCTTTTTAATCCTCAAATGACCTTTCTGAGTAAACGAATAAGCTAAACAAGGAACCCCATGCTCCATCTCTTCCGCTTCCAAATAAAACTCTTCATTCTCAAAAAATTTGCCAGCACCAATTTCTTCAATAACTATTTTATAATTTTTTTTAAAACTAAATACCTGCAAAGCCAAATCAATCTTTTCTTTTATTCCAATTGGTCCGTAAATATGCAAGGTCCTATTGTATCCGCTAAGTGAAAGCGTCGATAAGAGCCCAACAAGTCCTAAAACATGATCCCCATGCCAATGGCTAATCAAAATTCGCGTAAGCTTACAAGGGTTCAATTTAGCCTTCCTAAACTGCCTTTGAGTTCCTTCTCCACAATCAATCAATATATTTTCTTCATTATGCGTCAAAAGAATCGACGTATGATTACGGCTAGCACTAGGGATAGAATCTGCTGTTCCTAAAAATGTTACTTTTGCCATAAGATATAGAAGAAATAAAGGTTTTAATTTGTTTGGGAAGAGAGGTTCTGTGAAAAGGTATATCAATAGAACCGCAATTAGCCATCATATATCAGCCTCTAGTTTGAAAACATAAAAATATTCATTTATTAGATTTCTCAAGATTATAACTGAACTACTTCGCATGTCGCTAAATTTATATAATCCAGTCAGTATATCAATATTATGGATCAAGAAAATGTAATTAAAAAAACCATAGAGTTCGTAAAAGAAGTATTATTTGACGCTGAAGGTGGTCATGACTGGTGGCATATCCTTCGTGTTTGGAAATTATCTAAACATATTGCCAAAAAAGAAAATGTTAATATGTTCATTGTTGAGCTTGGAGCATTGCTACATGATATAGCTGATTCTAAATTTAATAAAGGAGATGAAGAAATCGGTCCTCATAAAGCAAAAGAATTTTTAAATTCATTAAATGTTGAAAAAGATATAATTCTTCATGTAGAGAATATTATCTCAAACATTTCTTTTAAAGGTGGAAAACACACTCAAAAATTCAACTCACCTGAATTTAATGTAATCCAAGATGCCGATAGGTTAGATGCAATTGGTGCAATTGGAATTGCAAGAACCTTTAATTATGGTGGTCACAAAAATCATAAAATTTACAACCCTGAAATTAAACCAAATCTTAGTATGACTAAAGAAGAATATAAAAATAGCAACGCTCCAACACTCAATCATTTCTATGAAAAACTTCTTTTACTCAAAGATAGAATGAATACTAATACTGGAAAATCTATGGCAAACCACAGGCATAAATTCATGGAACAATTTCTTGATGAATTCCATAAAGAATGGAATGGCGACTTATAATGGCAAAGGAAATTAGATTGCTCCATTTCACTTTTCACCAGACTGCGATCGATTCCTTCCAATCGTCGGAAGATATAACAAGGACTATTAGTAAATACTTCATGTCGGAATTCTTCCAAGCTAGCTTCACTAAATCATCTTACCTGCAAACATTGGATATAACTAATTCTCCAGACAAAACCCAAAACTAATATAAACAAAACAACTCTATGAAAAACGCACCATCCATGCACGCAGCGCGACGGATATTTCGATTCGTCTTATGGGCGGGCTTTCATATCAGCGCCATTCCGCAGAACAAAAAGCTGAGATAAATTATGGGTGGGAATAACAAAAACTCCAAAAGAATTTTTGCAATTATTAATAATTATTAACAAAAAATCCCAAAAGATATTAGATAAAGAGTGAACGGATAAATACCCTGCAAAAGAACATTCGAAAAATAAACAAAGGAGACCATAATCTAATAAAAATAAAAAATAATCTCCTCAAGAGTCAAACTCTTCTTGAGGAAAGATTAGTTAATTAGCGTCAATACAAACTCGTTTCTATACCACAAGGTACAAAACGCGTTTAAACATCTTATTAGAGCAAAAGCTAAGCTTTATTCTCTAAGAATCCTGTCTCAGCGAAAAACAACGAGACAAAACGCTAACTTACTTTAGTGCAGTTGAAGCCGGAGAGATATAGATAATAGTATCTCCTCTTAAAAAAGTCAAACCGAGTGACTTCTTTTGAGAACCATTTTCCATTTCTTTCACGTTATCCAATACCAAATTGATATGGATATCAAAAGCTAAGAGAGTTCCTACGAACTCTTTGTCGCCCTTCAATCGAACTAAAACTTCTTTCCCTTTTGACGAGTTCAACAAGTCTAAAGGTCTTTCAATTCCGTTTACCATAACCATATTGCGCCTATCTTGTTTATAAATTTTCTGATACCACATCATCTATTAAAAAAACATTAGGATTCTCAAGAACAAAATAGCTCACAGATTACACAGATTAAAACACAGATTAAAAAAACACTAATCAAAAAACCAAAAACTCAATAACCAAAATCCGATAATAAAACTGCGAAAACTAATAGAGATTCAAATGGGAGGATGGGCACTACCAAAAAAAGGGAACAATATCAGTATTGAGTAAAAACAATCAAACCAATCAAAAAATTCTAATCGCTTCTTTTTTATATCCCACTTCTTTTAAGAAAATATGAGTACTACCCCAAATCCAGAAAAAGACCAACATCTACTAATTGATAAAAATATCATAGACAAAGAGATTGAGGTTGCAGAAGTCTCTCTAAATGACAATATATTAGAAATTGGTGCAGGAAATGGCGTACTCACAAAAGAAATGGTAAAAACAGCAAAGACCGTTACTTCTTTTGAAATTGACACCAGATTCAAAAAAGAGCTAAATGAAATAGAAGAAGCCAACAAAAATCTAACACTTATTTATGATAATGCCCTCCTCTATGATTGGAGGCCCTACAATAAAATCGTTTCAAATATCCCTTACTCCCTTTCAGAGCCAGTAATAAAAAAAGCCATGAAAGACTTTACCGATGAGCTCATCCTGATCACAGGAGAGAACTTTAAAGAAATTCTAGAAAACAAACAAACAAAAATAGGAATAATGACCGATATTTTCTTTGAGTTCTTTCCTATTCAAAAAATTCAAAAAAAGGCCTTCAATCCACCACCAAGAGTAAATTCCTGGATTCTGAAACTAAAAAGAAAGCAAAGCCTAGATGATACAGAATATTATCTGAGAATTCTCCTACTCCGTGGCGGAAAAATAAAAAATGGCATAATAGACATATACAGATTACAAGAGAAAACAAACAAAGAAGCAAAGGCCCTTGTGCAAAAATTAGATTTCCCAGAACATATTCTCGAAAAACCTATAAGTAGAATAACCGGTAGTTTTATAGAAAAGATAAAGCCTTATCTAAAGATAAACACTCAGCAAAATAGATAATCCCATCAACTCATCAAACAGAAATCTTTATAAATCAAAATTGAATTGATTGATTATGAAATTAGGAAGAAAAGCTACTGGTGGTAAATTCATCAAACAAAGAAAGAGAAAATCTTATGAAAGATTAGGTCAAAGAAGAACTGTAAAGTTAGGCGAAGAAAAAAGAAAATCCGTTAGAATAATGGGCGGAAACGACAAAACATTCTTATTAAGAGGTCAGACAATCAACGTAAGAACTACTACAAATACTCAAAAAACAATTATTACAAATGTTTTAGAAACACCTTCAAATAGATTTTTAGCAAGACAAAATGTTATTACTAAAAGTACTATTGTTGAGACTGAACTTGGAAAAGTTAAGATTACTAATAGACCAACTCAAGAAGGAAATATTAACGGAATCCTATTAGAGTAATTCTAAAAACATCATACTAATAGCTTACAGAAATTAATCTTAACAATCGAAAGCTTTAAGCAAAAATTAAAATTTTTGTTTTCCTATACGCAGGACACGAATAGAAGCTTAAATTCCAATATCGAAAGCTTTATAAATAGAATTCCTTTTTAAATGTTACTATAAGTAAAACAGGTTTAATATTCTAAAATGTCAAATATCCGAGAGTGCCCAGAATGTGGAAGCGTAAATTTAACATTTGATTCCCATCTAGGTGAAGTCATGTGTAACGACTGTGGTCTTCTAGTAGAAGAAAGTATGGTGGATACTGGAATAGATTTATCTGGTAAATTCGACAAAGGTGAAAAGAAAGGTCGTGGTGGTGCTCCAATTTCTATGCAAAAATTTGACAAAGGTTTAACTACTAATGTTGGTGAAATTTCAGATATTTATAGATTAGAACCAAAACAAACTAGAAAATTCTTAAGATTGAAAAAATGGCAAGAAAGAGTATCAACCTCAATTGAAAGAAACCTAAGACTTGCAATGGCAGAACTAAGAGTAATTGCTTCTTACCTAAACTTACCAAACGTTGTAAAAGACGAAGCCTCAAGAATCTACAACTATGTTCTACAAAGAGGATTAGTTAGAGGAAGATCAATGGAATCAGTTATCGCGGCTTGCCTATACGCAGCCTGTAGATCATATAACATTCCAAGAACTCTAGATGAGATGGCAACAGCTTCAGACGTAGAAAGAAAAGAAATTGGAAGAACCTACAGATTCATTATTAGAAAATTAGGAATTAAAGTAAAGCAATCTTCTCCAAAAGATTACATCTCAAGATTCTCATCAGTTCTAAAATTATCTCCAGCAACACAAAATGATGCCCTAGACATTCTAGACCAAGCAAAAGATGTAGAACTAACTTCAGGTCGGGGTCCAGCAGGAATTGCAGCCGCAGCTCTATATGTAGCAGCTCTAATGAACGATGAAAAGAAAACACAAAGAGAAGTTGCAGACATCGCAGGCATCACAGAGGTAACAATTAGAAACAGATACAAAGAATTAATCGAAAGATTAAAACTAGAAGATAAAATCAAGCAAAAAGAAGCAGAGAACAAAGAGAAGAAAAAAGCCGCAAAGGAATAATCTCTTCTCAAACAACAACTTTACAGACAATGAAAATCCCTTGGAAAAAATTTTCATGTAAAGTCATCGAAAGAAAAAAGCTGCCAAAGAATAATTCTACTAAAACATTGCTTACAGCAAACGATTTACCGCTAAAAAAAGATATTCAATCTTGCAGAAAGGCTAAATCTATAATAAAGAAAATTTCAAAGAAAATATTTTACTATTCACCCCATTAAAGACAAAAAAAGTACCTTCGCTAGCTCAGAATTAAAACAGTTGAATTATCGACTCCGTCAGGGGCAAATATTGAATGACAAACATAGTCATATAAATAACTGTTAAAACCTGTAATAATATTTTCATCAAAAATAGACAATCTATATTTGCTAAAAATAACTATAGCAAAGTATGTAACTCTGCAACATCTATTAATTAAACTTGCCTTCTGCCTTAGGGGTGCCGGTCGGGGTGAGAATCTTCTGGCGCTCTCCATTGCAAACCTTCCAGCGACATAGAGTTCTAATAGTGCGGGCCGGCTCTTAAAATATCAACTACCACATTCTAAACCTTTTTATACTGAAAATCTCTAACATTAATATCTGACAAACCTATATGCGGGGGTGCCGGAGTGGTCAAACGGGCTGGATTTAGGCTCCAGTAGTGTATGCTTACGCAGGTTCAAATCCTGTCCCTCGCATTTATTTTTCCCTTCTATAGCTTGAAAAATAAATGCTGCCAATTTTTAAGAAAAATTTTGTCGATTTCCAAAATCAAAATAACAACCATAATTTTTTGATTCCCACAGGGCGACATTTCAATATAGGAGTGTGGGAATATCTTTGATTAGGCGTTTTCCAATCGCCAAAAAATGTTCGCTCAAGGGAGACAAAATCCCAAAAAAAATTGAGCTGCATAAAAAAGTCTTTCAGATACTTTTTGGATACACATTATAAATAACTAATCAAAACTATCAATAAAGGCCTTCCTCTCATCCAAAGCATCCTTAATATAATCCATATCAACAAAACCAGATTTCATTTCCAAATATTCCTCTTCATAAATTAAACCAGAAATATAACATCTCTCTACAAACTCAATATTTACATCATTTTTATCATATTCTCCACTTAAAGAACCAACAAGAACAAGTGCTTCACTCAATTCAATTCTATCATAAAGATCTAACTTCCTATTATATTCTCCCTCCTGAGCCTTCTTTATTCTAAATTCTTCAAACCTTTCATTTTCTTCACTTGTTAATTTTATTTTCCCATTTATATCAGTAACTCCAGTAACAATAGTCTTGTCGGACAAAGCCACCATAACTTCAGTATTTGACAAAGGCAAGCTATTCACAAAATCTTTAATTTCTAACTCTATAATTTTGTCAATTTCATCGAAAACATATACATTCTCATGATTCGGTTCAATTGACGCAACAGGACTAAATACTACCTGAGTATTATCTCTAACTGATGGTGCGAAATTAACCATAATATTTTTCCCGAAACCTGCAATTTCAGGATATTTTTCACTCAAGGGCTTACAATTCCACTCCTCAAACTCACGTAAACACATTGATAAATATCCAACTTCTCCAGATAAAGATTTTACATTCAAAGGAATAACAACCTTTGTATTATCTTGTCGCTCCATATAAGGTTCAAAATCAATAATCAAATTATTAACTTCTGTTCCAGTAACCTTAAAATTCTCAAACGCCATAATTTCTCCATCTGTTAAAACAATTCCCTCTTTTATCTCTAGATTATTTACAACCCTAGTATTATCTGCCAATCCCAAACTAACACCATCCATCTTTAATCTAGGCTTCCAATACATAATAACAGGATGCACATTATCACTTAAATCATGCTCTTTGTAAGCATAAGTGTTTCCAGCACCAGTCCAATCAAAAACTCTGGCGTTATTATTAGCCTTATTTACCCACTCAATAAAAATAACATTATGCCCCTGTGTTGAATCCCAAACGATAGTCAACAAATCACCTGGTGCTATGCTATCCAACTTCACACTCTCACTCTTACCAGAATATTGACAACTAGTCGGGTTTACAGTAAATTTAGAGGAACCAGTAACAACAGCACCTTCAAAATAAGATTTACCAGACTTATCTGAATAAAAGCAACTATCCTTTCCTGAAGCAATAACTCCAGCCTTTTCGTAAATATACTGAACAGCAGAATAACAACCATATTTACCCACATATCTCGGACCTCCATTCATCTCTTCTGCCATCTTCAAAACTTTTTTAGCAGGATCGGTTAAGACAACCGTTGATGGCAAAGGAGATACTATCTCACAACTTTCAGATTCTCCCTCGGAATTCAATTCAGCACCAGTCTTAGCACCCTGAGAAATTAAATATTCTCTAACTTCATCTTTAGAAGAATGATCTAAAGCTGTTTCTCCTTGATTATCTTGAGCATTAATATTTGAACCCTTCTCAACCAAGTATCTAACAGTATCTAATTTATCTCCAATCGAAGCAGATATTAAGGCGTCACCATTCTCATTTTGAAAATTAACATCTACACCTTTTTCCTCAACCAAATATTTAACCATCTCCAAATTACCATTAAAAGAAGCAAACATCAATAAATTATACCCACTATCCAAAAGATTAACAAGTCTAATATCTTGTTCAATCAAAGATTTGAACTCGAGGAAAATAGAGTCCTCTATATTTATACCTAAACCATAAGTTTTAAGCAATTTCAAATATTCATTCTTCAAATCCTCATCAATCTCTCCTACCTCAACTACCCCACCCTTAAACTTATCAGTAATACCTAGCTTCTTCAAATCATCTCTTTTCTGAAGCAACAAATTACGGACAAACGGATTCATTCTTTCTTCCGTATCAAAAAAATCAGGAGACTTGATTTCCTTACATTCTTCAGCATCAAAAACTCCATCAAAACATAAAGCATCTACAAAAAACTTATTTTCGTCATTAGACGAATACCTATTCTTTAATCCTTCTACATATTTGATTGTCTCCTGAATCGGCCAACCAGCTTTTCTCCATTTAACAACTTCACTATCCTCTTTAATTTCCACAGAAACTTTTATCTTGTCCTCCAAAAACTCTTTCACTTCTTTTTCATCCCAACCATAATTCAAAAAACTCTGCCTCTTCATTTCAGCATACTCATCCTCCGATATCAAACCTCTTTGATTCAACGCATCAACCAATGCTTTTATACTATCACTCTTATAATACTCTCCAACATATTTTCCAGTGTTAATTAAATCAATGAAGCCCTGGAAAGTTTTAACATCAGCTGGGATTAAAATATTTTCAAGTGATATAATTCCGGAATTAGAGAAGGCAACCTTATATGATTGAACTTTGCTAACATAATTATTTATTTGGGCAACCTTTGCCGCTCTCTTCACATCGTCCCAACCATTTTTATTATAAGCACTAATTGACTTCAATAATTCAGGAGTAATCTCTTTTGATACTTCATACCAAGATGGCTTTTCTTTACCAGTATTCGTTATAGCTTTATTTACAATAGTTGGCCCTCCATTATATGCAGCAAGTGCAAAATCTTCTTTATTGTTTTCATAATAATCATAAGCTCTCAATAGATTTCTCAACAATTTAGTTCCCGCTTCAATGCTTTTTACAGCATCAAACCGACCATCATCCAAAGAACAACCACAAGAATTCACAACATCATTAGAATCACAATTAATAGAACAAGAACAAGGCTTAGTACAAGATTCTACACTTCCAAAAATATTAATATATTTTTGATCTTTTGCCGTCCCAGAACAAAATTGCATTAAACCAGAACATCCTGTCCCAGAAACAGCATACTGATTAAAATTAGACTCCTGCTTAATAACAGCTTTAATCAAATTCTCATCAACTGCATATTTCAGAGAGGCCGCCTTAATTAAATCATCATAAGGAGTATTTGTATCAACTACTATATTCCCTGACTCGTCAGTATATGCTCCAGCTGAAGCAAATACACTTAACCTAGAATAATCAGCATTCTTTTCTTGACTGATTGTTGATTTTAATTCATCAAGTGCCGTCTGAAAATCATTTTTATTCAAAAGTTCTATATTAGAATATGTTTTTTCACTAATATAATTTTTATCTTTCATTTCCAAAAGTAACACAGACAAATTTTCTGATGTTTTTATATTATTAGTAATATAAGAAATCAAGTCCCCCAATGTTTTTTTCGTTACAATATTTGTCACCTGTTGCAATCCATATATCTTTTTCCAATAAGCTTCACCAGAAGCAATAATAGAAAACCCTTCAACCTCTTCTTTATTTATTAAAAGAGATCTTAGAGGGGCAAATTCCATTGGCATACTAAAAGTTTTCTCTTTCCCCTTCCAAAGAATATAATTATCCCTATACATCTGAGATGACTCTCCCATTGTTTTCCATGAATTTATATCAAATCCAGAGTTCATAGACCATATCCAACTTCCCTGATTAAATCTAAAATAAATAGTCTCCCCATTAACATTAACAGAATAAATTCTATCTTCATATTTACCATTCATCTGATCCCAGGCAATAAAATCAAATTGATTCGGTAATTTAGACAAAATAGTTCCAATTCCATTCATATAATTTTGGCCTTTAAGCTCAGAAAAAAATGAAGCAAACTCCTTAGAAGAGTCAATCACAGTATCTAAATCACTAAGCTGAGAAGTTCCAGCTTCTATTTTACCCATTTCTGAAAGAGCTGCGTCAGCTCCCACCTTTCTAGGAATAACATTAGCTGTCCAATTTCCATTTGCATATTTCAAAAAAGCATTGTAACCATTATCTGCTCTCGAAATTCGAATAACAGGGGATTCATACTTATCTCCAAAAACAGTCTCTTCAACAGTTTTACTTTCACCAGTAGCTGTAGTAATGGTATTATCTTTCTGAGCTTCCATCAATAACTTATACACCCTATACGCCTCACTCGCAAGCTCCCCATAAGCATTTCCTCTCTCCAAAAATAACTTAGCCTGATGGTTATTAAAAAACAACTTATCAAAGATAGAATTAATCTTTAAAATCTTCTCTATTGGAGTCAAATCATCTGTCAAATTCTCACTCAAAAATATTGCAAACTCATCTTCATCTATATAACCTTTCTCCTTAATATAATTAGAAACTGTATTTGTCAAAGTCTCATTCAAAGTTTGATTATATGTATAATCAAAATTAAATGCATCTTTCATAGTTTCCGTATCCAACCAACACTTCATTCCTTCATCTCCACAAACTCCAACCTCTCTCCATCTTTGATTAGCCAAATCCCCAAGATTATTATCACTACCCTCGCCAGGATTATCACTTGAACAAATTCTAATAACACCTTGATTATAAATTTCAGGATTCATAACATCACCAACACCCTCTTGAATATTCGGATTCAGAAGAGCCAAAGCATTTGCAGTTCCAGAAATACATTCCTGCTCTGTCTGAATATCAGTTTCATCAGTTTGACTCTTAATATAAGCATCTTGTAAATAATTCACAGCAAACGCACTTGACACTTGCTTAAATCCACATTCTTCTTGATTATTAACTTTCACACAAAGTTCCTTATATCCCTGAGGCCCCTTGAAATCAATTGTCTCAGTTGCATACTCTCCCTTTGGAATGTATGCCCCAGCAACTCTTCTTCCAGTTGAAGCATCCTCATAATAAGAAGTACTACTCCCTCTCAAATAAACACTATAATAAGCTCCTCGATCATTACCAGCATAGATATGATAAAAAACCTTGTAGTGACTAATCGGCGGATTAGTAGCAGTTGTAAACGGAATCTCATCAAACCTTGCATTAAATTGTGCAGGACTATCTGCTTCAGTTAATATATCAAAAGCCCCTAATCCTTTAGGATAAGCCATTGAAACAAAATTCTGACAAACTTCTGTTCCGACCTGGTCTTGGCTCCTAGCTTTAAATGCCTTAAAGGATTGAAGAGCATAAGATTCTGTAAAAAAGTTAATTGAGGCCTCAGCATTCTTTAAGGCATCTTTAATTCCCATATATTCTCCACCACCACGAGCAGACTTCCCTTCCAAAATATTAGTTAAAATTGTCGGAGCTGCAATCTTCGCAAGTGGAATCGCTTGCCTCCAGAAAAATTC
>JAQICZ010000008.1 GCA_027858295.1 Nanobdellota archaeon
TTTTTTCACTGATTTGACATTTTTTTATGAGGGAAAGATTTATATGCTTAAAATTCTTAATTATATTTATGGCAATAAACATTAGATGGCACAGCGCACATAAACTTTCTGCTGAACCGACTGTGGAAGAGAAGATTGAATGGCATAGAGTACACGAAAAAAATTGTGATTGCACTCCTTTTCCGAAGAAGTTAAAGGATGAAGCAGCTTCTCGTGGAATATCTTTAAAATAATTTTTGATTATTTATAAAAATCCTTATAAATTAAATATCGTTAATAGTTTTATGAAAAAGGGGATGATTTTTAGTGTTCTTATTGGATTTGTTTTAATTGGTTTTGTATATTTTATTTATCTTGGTGGATTTATGAAAGTTGAATATAGTCCTCAAAATTATAAGTTTTCAGCTGTTTCGATGAATTGTTCTAATGCTTATTTTGATGATACTTGTTTTGATAAGTTGACTTTATTTTTAGATGAAAATAATGTGGATTCTCATAAGACCCTTACAATTTATGATTCCCAAGATGGTTTGTTTGGAAAGGGTTGTTTTGATAAGGCTGTTGTCTTGGATTCTGTAGAACTTTCAAGGTTGCAGGGCTTTGGTTATAGTGTTCTGAATTTTGATAAAAGATATCTCGTACTGGAGTTTCCTTACAAGAGTAGATGGTCTTCTTTAGTTTCTGATTATAAGGTGAATAGATTAACTAAGGAAAAATTTCTGGAAAAAGATGTTTTAATTAAAGAAAATTTGATGATATATGATTCTGTAAATTCAAAATTAATTTATCTTTTGGAAGTTGGATATTGAGGGACGCAGACCGCAGACCGCAGACCGCAGACCGCTCGCCGAATAATTGAGTGTTTTTCTTTTGGAAGTTTTCGTTCATTGAATTTTGCAGAATATTAATGGGTTTCGGTTATTGTCAAATTTTTGCTAAGATTCTGCTCTACCACACCCTAGTGGAATTCCATTCGCTTTGGAATATGGGAAAACGAAATTCTCAGGCAGATAAAATAATTGGAAAATATTTTATTGGAGAATTTGTTTAAAGTCTCGTTGACCACACCCTAGTGGAATTCCATTCGCTTTGGAATATGGAAAAACGAAATTCTCAGGCAGATAAAAACCCTTGGAAAAGTTTTTATTAAATTTTGTATGGGTGCCATAAAACCGAAGGAAGGCATTCACACCCTAGTGGTTTTCCATTCGCTTTGGCGTATGGGAAAGCAAAAATTCTTGGGAATTTTTACTTAAAGGGATGTGGCTTCGATTTGAAGACATGTGATAATGATTAAATTGAGAATTTGTTTTAGCAGTTTTGTGTGAGCGGTTTGCAAAGATTAGTACATTTTTACTAATTCTGGATATGAAATCTTTATGGTTCTTGGTCTGATTATGTTATAGTAATCTTTGCAGTCTTCACTTTGTTTGGACTTTTTTCTTGCTTCTTGTGCATAATCTAGATTTCTCCATTGAGTCTGCTCTTGCCATTTTCCGGTTTTGGCATCGTTTGTTATTAATCTATGTTCATATCCTGGTTGTTCTTGCAAAAATGCTTGAACTTTGTCTGATTCTTTCTTTACTTTTTCTTCGGTTACTCCATCATTGATTTTGAAATCAATAATTTCGATAACTCTTCTTTTTTTCTTTACCATATTAATATCTTGTTTTTTGTTTTATTTATAGTTTTTAACGAATATGTTTAGTCTGATATTGGGTTTTACTAATATATTCGTTTATCACTTCTATTATATTAGAAGTCTTCATATCCTTTATAAAATCTATTTATGTAGTTCTTTTATGAATGAGGAGAAGTTTATTATGGTTTCGCTTTCAGATCCTAAGATGAAAAATTTAGCGGATGTGTTTGGAAATAAGACTTGTAAGAAGATTATTGATTATTTGGCTGATAATGAGGAAGCTAGTCAGAAGGACTTGTCTGATGCTTTGAAAATTCCTATGAATACAATGGAATATAATATGAAGAAGCTTTTGGATAGTAAAATTGTTCAAAAAAGGTCAAATTTCTTTTGGAGTAAGAAGGGGAAGAAAATTGTTATGTATGAACTTTCTAATAAATCTATTGTGATTTCTCCTAGGAAGTCTGCTTTTGAGAAAATGAAAGGACTTTTGCCTGCTTTTATGTTGGTTGCTGTTGGAAGTTTTGCGGCTTATGTCTATGAGAAGGTTGGAATCGGTAGACAGTTGGCAGTTAACAGTTTACAGGCGGGACATGATGTTGCTCCTGCTATGGCTAAGGGGGCTGAGATTATGATGGACTCTGCTTCTGTTGGTAATAGTTTGGTTGGTGCTGGTGGAAGTAATGAGATTGCTAGTGCTGTGGTTACTCAGGCGACTAGTGCTTTTTCTGTTACTCCTGGAATGCTTTGGGTTTGGTTTTTAGCTGGTGGGTTGCTTGCTATGTTTGTGGTTAGTTTAGTTAATTGGCGTAAGTTGTAAAGTTTTATTTTGATTTATTTTTATTATTTTGAATTGTTATTATTTTAGATAATCAGACGATTTATCTAAAATAATAAAATCCAAACTAGTCTAAAATAAATTAAAATTAGTGTGTGACGGTAAATTAAAGTTTATCTGCTAAACTTTTAGGCACTTTTTCTTAAAATTTTTGTCTATAATTGTCAAGTGTTTTTTTAGTGCTTTCTGTTTGATATGGAAGGTCAAATGTTGTTCGGTAGAGAAGATAATCCCTATATGTAGTTAATGCTTCTTCTAATTCTAGTTTTGTATAATTATTATTTTTTCATTTTATTTTTTCCAAAACCTTTCTTTTAACTTTTGAATAAAATGTTGATGGAATTGAGTGCCCATCTCTTGCAGGGCATCTAAAATTATATTTATTGGAGAATTTTGCTCTTTTATAGTTAATTGAGTTTTTCCAGACATCTTTTAGGCTTTTTTCTTTTCTAATGTCATTTGAGAATATTGTTGAAACATCACATCTTCCAGGACATTGATTAACTTGACCAGATAGATTTAGATAGAATCCTCCTGCAGTTTGATTGCAAGGGTGACATCCGGGGTATAGTGAAACACCTTCTTCTATGAATTTATCCTTTGAAATTAGATTTGTTTGAATCGCCCAGGTGTATATATTAACATATAGATTTTCTAGATCTTTTAGGTATTTCATATGGGGATTTTTTGTTCCTTTTCCATTGTCGTATGTTTCTAGAGCTCTTTTGAATTCATCAATTCCTTTCCCGCTGATTGTTGTTGGACAACTTAAGACATATATGTTTCTGAGTCTTCCCCATTTGTAAATTTCTAGAATTTCATCAATGTTTTCTGGTTTTATTGGAGCTGATATCATCGCTAGCCTTGTTGGTTCTCCTGGGAGGTCCTCATTAAATCCCTCTTTTGTTAGGAGTATTAATGCTCTATCTCTTAATTCAACATAATTTTTAATGGGGCATATATCTATCCCTATAAATTCTTCTTGCATTTTTTTGTCAAAAGTATTGAATCCGAGTAATATGCTAACTTTTAATTTTTTTAATTCCTTAACTAACTCTGTTGAATTGTTTATTCCGTAATCTTGATTGTATATTTTAGCTAAGTTGTCGCTACCAATAACGTGCCCTTTAGTAAATATGGCTACTCCTATATTCCACTCTGTCATTTGCCTTAGGAATCCTAGGAACTTTTTGTTTTGAAATGGTTCCCCTCGTCCTAGAATTTTGATTTGTTTTAGGCCCAGCTCTTTTGCTTCTTTGATGTAGTTTAATATTTCTTCATCAGTTAATTTTCCAGAGATAGATGTTGAGTCAAATCTTTCATCCCTTCTGAAACAATGTGGACATCTTAAGGAACACTCATCTCCAAAGTCTATATCCATTGTTAAAATTTTTGCAGTCCCATCTGGAAGACAGGTATGTATTTCTTCTTTTGATAAATTTCCCCAATAAGCTACGTCATTTTTGTATGCTTCTGGGAATTTTTCATTTTTGAAAATCACGGGAATTTCTCTTTCAAGTCTTTCTTTTGTTGTTTCGTTTGTCATTTTTTGTTTGGGTTTTTTTTGAATATGAAAATCCCCCGAAGGGGATTTGTCTGAAGTTATTCTTTTTTGTTTTTAAAAAACTGGCATCCAAGAAATCCCATGAGTATTGATGCCAGGAGAGCTATAGGTGCATTAGATTCTTTGCTTGATATTGGATTTTCAATCTTTATATCCATTGCAACGTTATTTAATTTTTTTTCAAGCTCAGAAGTTCCGTAATCAAAACCGTTTAAGGTTAAATCTAGGTCTTCTTTTACTTGATTTGCATCTTTTGATAAAGATACATCATACTTAGAATCGATATTTGATCCTAATCCATTAACCTTGTTGTATAGGCTGTCGGCTTTATTGTAGAGAGATAATGTTTCCCTCATCTCTTTTACTGTGTATGTTTTGTCAGAGATTCCAGCTTGAAAGCTTTCTTCTGCTAACTCTACATAGTTGCCTGCTTCTCTAGATAATGAGTCTAGATATGCAAATTGTTCTGTTTTTTGTTTTTCTGGAATTGGCAAATAGGTTCTAGGTAATACCAATTGGTTTTTATTCGATTCTGCAATTGAATCTAGTTTGCTAAGGTGTAGTGTTTGAGCACCTGCTTGGATTCCGCTTAGAGCTAATCCACCTGCAACGATTGCGGGCAAAACATATTGTTTTATTGTTTTTTTCATTTTCTCTGATTGTTGTTTATTCTCGTTTTCTCGAGGTTTATTTTCAAAAACTGGACCTGATAATCAAACCCTTTTGTTTTTGTTACTATTAGGTAGTAATTAAGGTATAATAAATTTATCTTTTATTATTTTGTCAATCTGGAAAGATTTATATAGTTTGGTCCATATTGTTAAGATATGGATAAAATTGATAAGAAATTATTGTATGAATTAAATTGGGATTGTAGACAAACTGCTAGCGAATTAGGTAAAAAATTAGGGACTAGTAAGCAGGTCGTTAATTATAGAATAAAGCGGCTTGAGGAGGAAAAAATAATTTTGGGGTATAGTGCTCTTATTGACTGGAGGGCTCTTGGATATAATTCTACTCGTGTTTATTTGAAGTTGAGGGGAACAAATTTTGAAATTGAAGTAGAGATTGAAAATTATTTGAAGGAAAATCCTTTGTTTATGTGGTCTGTTAATTTTGATGGGGGAGATTTTGATTTAGGATTCTATATTTGGGTAAGAAATGTTCCTGAGTTTTATTTGGAGTGGAATAAGTTTCTTTCTAAGTTTAAGAAGTATGTTTTGCGACAGGAAATTTGTGAATCGGTTTCAATGATTCATTATCCTATGAAATATCTGAAAGACAATAAGGTTATTGATGAGAAGGTGATTGGGTTAAGGGGGGTTGCAATATATGATGATAAGGATTTGAGGATTTTGGAGCTGATTTCAAATAATGCGAGGGTGTCTGTTGTTGATTTGGAGGAGAAGGTGGGATTAACTTCTAAGGCGATTATTCTTAGATTGAAGGCAATGGAGAAGAAGGGAATTATTTTGGGTTATAATGCAATCATTGATATAGAGAAAATTGGTTATACTTTTTACAAGCTTGATTTTTATTTGAATGATTTATCTAATCTAGATGATTTATATGGTTTTGCCAAGGGATCTGAAAATATTACTTATGTTATGAAGACGATTGGTGGACCTGATTTTGAGATTGAGGTTTTTGTTCGTGATAAAAATGAATTGAAGAAAGTTATCGAAGAGGTTAAGTCTATTGGAAGTGTGGAGTATTTTAGAACACATACTATTGATCATACGATTAAGCAGGTCTATTTGCCTGGGAAAGTTGTCTAGGATTAATAATTGCTTCACTTCGTTCGGTTATTAAGATAATCGAATTATCACCTGCAGCGCGGGCATGGATTAAGTATATTTCTTGGTAGGGCTTATGTGATAGAATATAATTTATTTATAACTTCAATTATCCTTGAACCCTTCAAATCTTTTATATATTAGTTTTTCTTATTTTTTTTATGTTAAGAGATAACAAAAAAGGAGGATTATTATAATATGCAAAATAAAAATAATGCAATTGCAATTACTGCGATTATTTCAGGAGTTGTTTTGATTGTGGCTTTAGTGGCTTTGTTTGCTATTAACCCATCTTCTGGGAATGTTGATGAGGATACTGTTAGTGTTCAAGGGCAGGCTCAAATTAAGGCTATGCCGGATTTGATGGTTATTTATTTTAATGTTGAAACTAAAGGCAATACTACCGAGGAAGCTAGAAGTGCCAATGTTGAGATTATTGATAAGCTTGTTGAAGGTATTACTGCCTTAGGTTTTGAAAAATCTGAGATTGTGACTGAAAATTTGAATGTTCGTGAAGATTGTGAGTGGACACAAGATGGGCAAGAGTGCGATGGTTTTGTTGCTACTCATTCTGTGAAGATTGAAATGGGAGTTGATGATACTGAAAAGATGGGCAATGTTGTTGACGCTGGTGTTAGTGCTGGTGCAATGGTTAACTACATTAATTTTGAATTGACTCAAGAATCGCAGAATAAGTATAAGGCAGAGGCTATGAAGGCTGCTGCTAAAGATGCTCAAATTAAAGCGGACTCTGTTGCTGAAGGCTTTGGTAAGACTGCTGGAAAGCTTGTGAGCGTTCAAGTTAATGACTTTGGTTATTATCCTTGGAGAGCTGCTTCTGGTGGCGCTATGATGGATACTGCTATGGTTAAAGAATCTGTTTCAAACATTCAACCTGGAGAAGAAGAAATTTCGGCTTCGGTGAGTGCGACATTCAAGTTAAGGTAATTTTTATTATTTTTGACTTATATGAAAGAAAATTAGTTCTCGTGTACAAAAGTACACAACAAACTTATTTTCTTCCATCTAAGCCTAAAAACAATTAAAAATTGGGAAGAAAGGAGAGATGTTTTATTTTTTTTATTTTGAATAGTTCTCTTATTTTTTGTATATTGAACTTTTCATCAGTATAATAGCCTGGCTTGAAATTTGGATCTATATGATACATTGATTGTTCGGAGTATCTGTATTTTGTTTTTTTAAGCATTTTCTCAACTTTGTCTGCAACCTCTTCTGGAGTTAGCCAATACATTGGGTTTGCATTTGTTTGGGTGAATACGTGGGGTCTAGTGATAATTTCATGTGTGCATATTACTGACGAAATGTTTAGGATAAACATTTTGTGGTTTTTATTACTATTATATTTCATATATTCTTTAACTTGAGAAATTGTTTTCCACCATGATTGGTGAGCTAATGGTTTGTGTTTGTCTGTAATACTACCAAAAATTAATGATTTTATTTTTATTTTTGAATATTTTTGTAGGTTTGAAGTGATAAATTTGAAAACATTGTATGTTAGGAATTTGCAGGTATCGTTAATCCCATCCTTATCTAAGTCGTTTTCAACTGTATGCTTCCCATTTTTATCTATCTCAAAGGGATATAGGCCTAGTGCATGGATGTATTTAATTTCTGAAAACTTTTCAAAATCTATTGATTTGATAAAGTTAGAGTAATTATTGTTATCCATTTCTGATAGTGAAAATATTATTGTGGATAGAGGTAATTTTTTATTTTGTGGATTTATGAAGTTTTTAATATTCTCTGATTTTCTGCTTATTCCATAACAGATGGTGTTTTTAGTTTTTGAATATTTTGCTAATAATGAGTTTCCTAAGGCCCCAGTTATTCCTGCAATTATTATCAATTGTTTTTTCTTTGTCATACCCAAGTAATAACGGCACCTTACAAAAAGAGTTGGTTAAATTATGATGAAACTAATTGGTTGCACAACCAAAAGGTTTAAAGACTTTATTTATCAAGAAGACATATGGATTTAGAATCATTGTTTCCTTTTGAGAGTAAGAAAAGTATTCGTGGGTTGATTTTGTCAATTTTGGTTAACGAATCTCCTTTGAAGGTCTTTGAAATTGCTAGTTTTATTCGTAAAAGATATGGTCGCGATATTTCTTTTCAAGCTGTGAGTAAGGAAGTTCTTTATTTGATTCGGGAGGGAGTTTTGGTTAAGAAAGATCGAGATATATCAATAAATAAAGAATGGGTTAGAAAAGTTAAAAATAATTTTGATGAGATTAATGATAAAATTGTTTTAGGGAAGAAGATTAATAAGAAAGACCTGAGTAAGGAAATTAGTAATATTGAGTTTCATTCGTTGAAGGATGCAATGGATTATTGGTATAAAATTATTGATGCTTGGTTTGCTAATTTTAAGAAAGGTGACTATAATTTGAATTGTTATCAAACTTCACATATTTGGGAGGCATTGTTGCACCTGGATCAGGAAGTAAAAATAATGTCTAAGCTTAAGGCAAAGGGGATTAGGTCTTATGCTATTATGGGAGACACTAAATTAGATGAGGGTGTTTTTAATTTATATTCCAGGCTGAAAATTAAAGCTAAGATGTTGAAGGCCAAATCTGATTTTGATAAGAGTTATGTTGTTGCCACTTATGGAGATATTATTATTCAACTTAAGTTGCCTGATGTAGTTGTTGTGAAGATAGATTCTTTTTTTAGAAAGAATGACTCTATAGATAGTTATGACTTGTCTGAGCTATTGAGTATTGTGAAATCACAGCAGAAAATTTCTATGACTGTGATTAAGAATTTGGAAATGGCTAAGCAAATGAATAAGTCTATTATGATGTATTTTAAGTGAGATGCTTGGCTTCCGCACAGTATTAATATTGGGGCAAGTTAAATTATTCCTCGCGGTGCGTGCATATATTGTGTGTTTGTTTTTGGTGGTTTGGGTGGTATGTTGTTTTGGGCAAGGCAGATTGATATTTTTAGTTGACTGAGGCAAGTTGAATTATCCTTCGAAGTGCGTGCATATATTGTGTGTTTGTTTTTGGTGTTTTGGATTGTTGGTTCCAATTATTATTCATATGTGTATGTTAGGACAAGATTATTCTGCTAACAATTCTAGTCAAGATTATCAGGTTGATTTACAAAGTTATTTTGGTAATGAAACTAATAATGAGTATGTTGTTAAAAATCCAGGGAAGGCTCAGGTTGATAAGATGTTTAAGGAAATGCTTGATAGTCAGAAGTATACACAAGAGCCTCTGTTTAGAAGGACTTCTGCTAGTTAGTTGTTAAGAAATTGATATAAAAGCAGATTTAATTTTAAGGATTAAAGTCCCTGTTCTTTTGCTATATGGTATTCTTGAGATAATCTTTCCATTAGAGTTTTAACAGCGATAAATTTCCCGGAGTCATCAAGGCAAGATTCTTCTGTTGCAAGATAGGCCTTTGTTCCGGCGAAGGCAAAGCCTTCTTCGAAGTTTCCTTGTTTTGCTCCGACTAGAGCTTTTTTGATGCAATAGGGAGAATCATTTGGATCACATGTATGAAGACAATTGGATTTGCATTTAAAATAAATTTCTTCGTTATTTTTTACTTTCTCTAAAAATGGATTTATGATTGCTCTTCCAGGCATTCCAACTGGGCTTTTTATTATTTGGATATCTTCTTCGTTAGCATTTAGATAAGTCTGTTTAAATTCATCTGCTGCGTCACATTCGAGTGTTGTTACAAATCTTGTTCCCATTTGTACTCCTGCGGCTCCCAATCTTTGATATTTTAGGATGTCTTGTCCTGTATAAATTCCTCCAGCGGCAATTACTGGAACGGGATTTTTGAAATCATTATTTGCAAAATCAACTACCCCTTTCAATATGTTCTCTAATTTTATCTTAGGGTTATTTATTAGATCTTCATATTTGAATCCCAAGTGGCCTCCTGCTTCTGGACCTTCTACAATATAGGCATCAGGAACTTTGTCGTATTTTGCCCAAAGAAGTTTCATTATTTTTGCAGTTCTTTGATTAGATACTATTGGTATTAATTTAATGGGCTTATCACCTACTAATTTCGGGAGATCTTTTGAAAGTCCGGCTCCAGAAATTATCATATCAACATTTTCTTCGACAGCAACTTTAACTAGCCCTTCATAATCTGTTAGGGCTCGCATAATGTTTACGCCAATTACCCCGTTTGACATTTTTTGTGCTGCTCTGATTTCATTACGAAATCCTTCTCTGTCAGCTTTTATAGGATTCATATTTTGGAACTTTCCGAAAGCTCCCCATCCAATTGCTCCTATAGTTCCGGCACCTTCGCAGTCTGCTACGGCACTTGAAATTCTTTTCCCAGTGATACCTACTGCCATAGCCCCAAGTATTAGATTCATTTCTAAATCTCCAATTTTAAATTTTGGTAAGTTAATCATAGTTTCACTCTTTCTTTGTTGTTAAATAATGATTTGGACTATAAAAATATTTTGAATTATCCTCTCCGCTGGTGCGTGCATGGGTTGAGTTTCTGAAAAATAGAGGTATACTTGAAGAATTTTGTTGATTTGTGAATGAATGTGTAAGTGGAATTTAGAGTAGAAGGCAGATTGATATGTTAAGTTAATCTAAAGGCATACTTGGTTGGAGGGTGACAGGGTTGTTAAATTATTCTTTCACCCAATTTTTTATTTTTATTATAATTTCTTCACCGGTTTTTATATAAATGATTATATCTGAAATAATTAATATTGATGCTAAAAAGATTCCAAAATACAAATTTATTTCTTTTATTGCCTCAATGAACCCTTGCACAATAAAATAAGTTATGATAGTCATTAGAATGGGTTTTATGATATTCATGCATTTAATTGATTTGTGTCTTTTGTAATTGCTTATGTCTTGTAACTAGTTACTCCAAACGGCTTATATAAAAAAAGAATCTAAAGTTATCATGGTTAGAGCGCGAACAGAAGTTCGCCCAATCATCCAAAGGTGAACTTAAGATGAAGGAAATATTTAATGTTGAGGGAATGACTTGTAATAATTGTGTTAGTCATATTGAAGATGCTCTTAAGGATAAAGTTGATTCTGTTAAGGCTAATTATATCAAAGGAACTGCTGAGGTTGAATATCATTCTGGAAAAATATCTCGTGATCAGATTGTTAAGAAAATTGAAGATGCTGGGTATATTGTTAAGGAAAAGAAGTTTGATGAAAAAGAATCGGTTAATAAGAAGGATTCTAGTGATAAGATTAGTTTTAATGTTGATTGGAATAAAACAATGGGGTGGGCTATTGTTATTCTTGGTATATTAGGTGTTGCTTATTTTTTATATGGTTTTTTGGGTGATATGAATTTGAGTCTGCCTGAGATGGGGCAGAAGACTAGTTTATTCTTATTATTTTTAGTTGGTATATTAACAGGGTTCCATTGTGTTTCTATGTGTGGTGGATTTATGATTTCCTATACTGCAAAGAATGCAGCAAAGGGAAATAAGGGAATGGGGCAGCATTTGGTTTATGGGACAAGTAAAACAATTTCTTATACGATTATTGGTGGACTTTTTGGTCTTATTGGTAGTATCTTTTTGTTTACTCCTGCACTTCGTGGTGGGATTGGTATTTTTGCTGGTTTGTTTATGGTGGCTTATGCTCTTTCTATGTTTGGCTTTAAGTTTTTTCGTCGGTTTCAATTTAATCCTAAATTTTTGAGAAAGGTTACTTCGAAGAAGTATGAAGGAAAATATAAGGGGCCTATGATGACTGGTCTTTTGAATGGTTTGTTTATTGCTTGTGGCCCTCTTCAGGCTATGTATATTTATGCCGCTGGAACTGGTAGTGTTGCTCAAGGTGCTTTGAGTCTTTTTGCTTTTGGTCTTGGAACTTTGCCAGTATTGATTGGATTTGGTGGACTTGCTAATGTTATTAGTCATAAAGCAACTAGAAAGATTTTGAAATTCTCAGCTGTGATTGTTTTAATCCTTGGGTTGATTATGTTGAATAGAGGACTTTCTTTAACTGGTTCTGGTTATGATGTTAAGAGTATTATGGCTGGAGTTGGTACAGCTGGTGTAACTGGAAATTTTGTTATGGATAATGATGGTTATCAAGTGATTCATATGGATGTTACGGCTGATGGTTATTCTCCTGATAGTTTTGTATTGAAGAAAGGTGTGCCTGTTCGGTGGGTCATAGATGGGAAACAGCTGACTGGTTGTAATAATGCTATACAGGTTCCGTCAATGGGGCTTGAATTTAAGTTAAAGGAAGGGTTACAGACGATTGAATTTACTCCAACTGAAGAGGGGGTTATTTCTTGGTCTTGTTGGATGGGAATGATTCCTGGGACGTTTGTTGTGACTAATGATGGTGAGGCTACTGAAACTCAGGTTCAGGCTGCTGTGCCTAAGGCGAGTGGTGGTTGTGGTTGTGGTGGTTAGGTTTTTGAGTTTATTTTGATTTATACGTCGTTATTTCATTCCTCGTGTAAAAGCACTACACAACGGAATAAAATGCCTAGTCTAAATTCAAAATAATTCTCAAAATATATTAGGGTTGAAGGTGAGTTGATATGTTTAAATAATCCTTCGCGCTGTGGAAATTTTGGGAGTTTGGATAATTAATCTATGAATCCTCATTAAATTTAAATATTAAATGATTCTTTAAATAGAATGATTAGATTTTTTACAAAAAAAGATAGTATTAGATGTATGCAAATTATCAAATCAAGTGTTAAGGAAAAAGTTTCATATCCTAATAATGTTAAAGATTTTATTATTAATTTCTTTTTGAAAGAAGAATATCTAGAAAGAAAATCAAGAGAAACTAAATTTTTTGTATATGAATTAAATAATGTTATTTTAGGTATGGGTTGTTTAGATAAAAATCAAATTGAAAGGATGTATATAGATCCAACTTATACCAGACAAGGTATTGGAAGTCAACTATTAACATACCTTGAAATGATTGCAAAAGAGGATGGATTTAATGAAGTAGTTTTACATTCTCTTAATAATTCAATTGGTTTTTATACAAAACAGGGTTACAAAATTAAAGGAACACATAAATATTCATTTTCTGAGGAAAATATTTCATTTAATACTTCTATTATGAAAAAGAATATTTAAGGTTTTTTATGTATGTCAAATTTTTGCTAAGATTCTGCTCTACCACACCCTAGTGGAATTTCATTCGCTTTGGAATATGAGAAAATAAAAATTTATAATTTTTGCTTAAAGGGTGTGGCTTGACGAGCGGAATCTTCGAGACGCAAAAATCATCCACTCCCTCTCTTTGCGGAAACGGTCGCCCTTCGGGTGCCATAGAATTGAAGGAAGGCATCCACACCCTAGTGGTTTTCCATTCGCTTTGGCGTATGGGAAAGCAAAAATTCTTGGGAATTTTTACTTAAAGGGATGTGGCTTCAATTTGAAGACATGTAAAAAACTCCATCTTTTAAGATGTGGCTGATGGGCTACAGGCTAATCTGTAAATTATTGCTACACTCACGACAGATTTGGTCCGCAAAGGGCCGGATTAAATTTATCTCACTGGATAAATCGTTGCACGAGAATCTACAAATGCAGGCCGTTAGGGGAATTAAATTACGCCTTCGGGTCCATGTCATTTGCTCGTTATTATTGCAAGTTGTTATTATTGCAAAAATATATAATTGGAATATTTGGAAATTTATTTCAATTATTGGATTTTTATCTTGATGTCATAAATAAAGATATCCGAGGACAGGTTCAACATCACAATACAGTGTTTGTTGAGTATCTCAATCAATTGGAAACACACTCGCTTGTGATTAGCAGTTCGAACCTTTAGGGTGTGGAGGATGTTATATTATTCATCTAAGAATTTGATTAGTTTATTTTTTCCAGTTTCATTAGAATCAACTATCCCGATTGTAATTAAATTGTCAATGTATTTGTTGATTTGCTCTAAATCTTTTTGTTCAAAACCACCACATAGTTCAATTAATTTAATCCCATTATCAGTTAATTATTTTGCTACAATGCATGCAGATTCTATTGATGGAACTGCAACAATATTTACTGAAAATTCACTTGAATTCATTTTATTTATTTCTCCAGTTTCTTTATACCATGGTCCTTTGAATATGAATCCATATTTAATTAATTGAGTCATATATTATAAGAGAATAAGCTATATATAAAAGTTTTTTAAGTGTTTTAGAAATCATAACTAACTTTGTAACTTAGCCTTATTACAATTTATTGTCTTTTTTATATTCCATATACTCAGAATAATTTCCGTCAAAACTTGAGATTCGTTTGTTTTCAATGTGTAAGATTCTTGTTGCAACTTTATCAACAAAATATCTGTCGTGGGATACGAAGATTACTGTTCCTTTGAATCTGTTCAAGGCTTCTTCTAATGATTGCATTAGGTAGATGTCTAGATTGTTTGTTGGCTCGTCTAAAATTAAGACATTTTTTTCTTCTAGGGCAATCCTTAGGATATTTAATCTAGCTTTCTCTCCTCCTGAGAGGTATTTTATCTTTTTTTGGAAACTTTCTTTTGGAAAACCATATCTTACAAGAGGAGATATTAAGTGGATTTTGTCTTTCTCGGTTTCTTTTACGAAAAAGTTCATGATTGTTTGTTCTTTGTCAATATATTTTAATTCTTGGTCAAAATAGCCTATCTCTAGGTCTTTTCTTTTTGAGATATTTCCTGATGAGGGTTCAATCTTGTCGATTAGCATTTTTAATAAGGTGGATTTTCCAGAACCGTTTTCTCCAAGAAGGCAAATCCTTTCTCCTGATTGAATTTCTTGGTTTGCATTTTCGAATAGTATATGGTCAAATTTCTTTTCAAGGTCTTCAATTCTCATAATGGTACAATTGTGTAATTTTTCACAGTTGAAGTTTATTTTTATGTCCTTGATAAAATCATTTGGATTCTCACCAGCATCTAGCTTCTCTGCGTCGTTTTCAAGTCTTCGTGCAAGTATTACGTTACTTTGATTTGTGGACCAGTTTCTTCTTTCTTTTGCGGCGGCAAGTAATCTAGCTTTTTCTTTCATTATATCTTTATAGTTTTTTTCTAGGGTTTCTATATAATCTTTCTTTTGATTTACATAGTCTGTAAACCCGCAATGCCATTCTTTGATTGATTTGTTTTCTAAATCCCAAACTTTGTCAACTACATTATTTAGAAAATACCTATCGTGGGAAATAACAATTAAATTCTTAATGTTTTCATTTATGTAGCCTTCAAGCCAGTCTCTCGTTGTTAAATCAAGATTGTTTGTTGGCTCATCTAATAAATAAAGGTCTGATTTTTTAGATAAGCATTCTGCTAGCCTTAATTTTGTTTTTTGTCCACCACTAAGATTTTTAATTTTTTGTTCTAATATTGCTTGATTGATACCTAACTTGTCTAAGATTTCTTTGGTTTCTGTTTGACTGACATCTATTGAAGAGTCTGCTAAAACAAGGTTGTATTCATCCATTAAGGAATTGAATTTGTATTCATCTTCATAAATTTCAGGCTTTCCTATTTCTGCTTCTAGTTCTTCTTTTATTTTTTCTGATTCGTTTTTTTTATCACGCAAATATTCTTCGAAGGTTTTGTCTAGCTCTGCAAAGTTTTGATCTTGCTCCATTAGACTGATTTTAACGTCTGTTGCGAGAATCCGTCCTTCAAAACTTTCTTTACCTGCTAGGCAATTTAGTAATGTTGTTTTTCCAGAGCCATTTTTTCCGATAAAAGCTATTTTTGTGTTTGGATGAATAACTAGGTTGATATCTTCAAATAGGTTTTCTCTTTCAAAGGCTTTGGATAATTCTTGTATTGATATCATTTTATGGCAACAAAATAACTTTGCATAAAAAAAATATGATTGGTGGGTTTAAAGGTGTATTGGGGTGGATTTTTGGGAGATTAAAATTTCTGAGCAGAGCTCAGTTATTAGGGCAGGTTGAGATAGTCGTTCGCGCTGCGTGCATTGGGTGTTGTCGGATTTTTGGTGGTGGGTTGAAATAGGGCAGAAGGTACCAATGGCATGACCCGATAGGGGAAGCTGGGCCTCAGATTGATATGTTGAATTATTCGTTCGCGCTGCGTGCATTGGTGAGTTTGATTTTTGATGGTTGGGTGAAATAGGGGAGTAAAAGTATTGGGTAAATTGCTTCGCCATCGCTCAGTATTAATATGTTGGATTATCACCTGCGGTGCGGGCATAAAGAGAGTGTCTATTTTTTGTGGTAGAGAGGTTCTTTGGTAGTGATTTTGTGTTGGAATAAATATCCAGATTACTTAACATTCGAGGAGGTTTTAAACTTTTATATTACTTAAAGCAAGACATTACAACTTCTCTCCCAATTCTAGTATGAAAGACTATCTTTCTAAACCCGATAGTTTCCATTTCAAGGGCAGATTCTTTTTCTTTCATTATTATCTCTGGATGTCTATCCTCATCTTCATGTTTAATTGCATTTAATGAAACTTTTTCGTTTGAAACCAAGCTTAATTTTTTCACTGCTTCATCAAATGATTCTTTTTCCTTAATCGCATCATCAAAAACATATTTGTCCATATTTACAAAAATACCACCGGGTTGTAGAGTTCTATATATTTCTTTCAATAATTTATTTCTCTCACCCTTTTTGAAATTATGAATAGTCCATGAAGAAGTAATTGCATCAAAAAAGGAATCGTTTATATTTTCAATATAATTAAAAATATCTTGACAAATAGGTTCTAAATTTTCTTTTAAAATGTTTTTGTTAAAAGTATCTTTTAATCTATCAATCATTCTTTTATCATTATCAATGGCGATGACCTTAGCCTTTACAGACTCTTTTAGAATGTATTTGGTTGTTTCTCCAGATCCACATCCAATGTCTAAAATTATAACCTTATCTTGTTCTTCTAAATTATCATTAAGTATTTTTGAGACCTCTTCCCTCAATTTAGGATGTTCTGGATATGCATTCATAAGCGATTCATATTCTTTTATTAAAAAATCTGGATATGTTTCTTCTTTCATAATTTAATAAAATAACCCGTTATCTATAAATCTTCTTATCTGAGTATAGTATGATATTATGTCGAGATACTAAATTATTTATGTGTGCCGAGTATAATTTAATAATATCGTGTAATATAGAATCCCATATAATCTGGTGGAGTTAGATACCTAAATATCTAATTGGTATTGTTGTTTCTTTGGTTTAGTTGTTTTAAAAACTACAGGTATATATTGAATATATAAAAGCTTAAAAGAATTGATAATATATTTTGTTTATGGAAAAAATGACTAGATATATTTAATATTTTAGGAGTGACTTTGGGTGTTCTTGGTTTTTCTGTATTCCTGGAAAAAGGTTTCCCAACACTGTATATTGTTATGCTGGTATTCCTTTTGGTTATGCTATCAATTTTAATTCTTTAAATTTTTCAGGCAATGAGTATATCAAAAGATAGATATCTAAAGATAACTATATGCTTGGATTTATGTGCTATAATTTATTTAATGTCGTTAATTTTTCACTAATACCCTCCCCCTTCCCGGTAACTAGTTACTCCAAACGGCTTATATAAAATTTAATTGTTAGTTTGTTATGGAAATAAAAAAATCAACTTTGTACTGGAGCGTTGCTTCGGTTGCTGTAATTGTAGCGGTTGTTATGTTTATGAGTGGTGGTAGTGCTACTGGGAATGTGACTGCGAGCTCTGGAGATGTTCAGCATATTGTTATAGGTATGCAGAATTATAATTATGCTCCGAATGTTATTCATGTTAAAGCGGGGGTTCCTGTTAGTATAAGTCTTGATGATTCTGTTGGTGGTTGTTATAGGGATTTTATGGTTCCTGGGCTTAAGTTGAGGAAATATATGAAGACTTCAGGAGATACTCTTGAATTTACATTACCAAAAGGGAGTTATGTTTTTGCTTGTTCTATGTATATGGGGCAAGGTAAGATAATTGCTGAATAGTTTCGAGTTTCTTTTTGATTCATACGTCGTTAAATCCGCACTCGCGTAAAAGCACTACGCAACGTGCGAATTTGCCTAGTCTGAATACAAAAATAATTCTCAAATCGGAAAATGTCTGGGAACAGATCAACTAAAAAATCATATTTATGAACCTGCCCTTATTCTCTTCGGAGAGAACCCTTTATTGAGGGCAGGCTTATATCTTTTAATATGATAAAATGAAAATGAAAAATAATAAGCTTAATAAATTTAGAATTGCTCCAGTTGTCATGATTGGACTATTTGGTTTGGCATCTGCTGTTACTCCAGAGACTTGTTCTGGATATGTTGGTGGGATGGGTTATCTTGGTGATGTTATATCTATTTTAATTATGGTTGTTCTTGGTCTTACGGGTATTTGGTTATTCCAGAAGATTACGGAAAAGTCTAGGGGGAAAAATAAAAATGGATTATAAATATAAGAAAAAAATTGATTTGAATTTTGATGAAGCACTTTTGAAAGTCAAGGACGAATTGAAAAAAGAAGGATTTGGTATTCTGACGAAAATTAATGTTAAAGCAACACTTAAAGAAAATATTGGAGTGGAATTTGATAATTATATTATTTTGGGCGTATGTAAGCCGAAGTTTGCATATAAGGTTTTAACGGCCGAAAAGGATGTTGGACTATTGTTGCCTTGTAATGTCCTAGTGTATGAGGATTCTGGAGAAGTTTTTGTTTCTGCTGTGAATCCATTAGAGGCAATGAGTGTTGTTGCGAATGAAGATTTAGTAGAAGTGGCTTTGTGTGTTAAAAAGAAATTAGAAAATGTTGTTGATGCAAGCTCGTCATCTGATATTAAAGTGGAAAGTGAAGATGAGGCTTTTTGTAATTAGTTTCACCAAACGCCTTATATAAAATATTAAATTAGAAATAAAATGAAAAGAACAAAAATTGAAATTAGTGGAATGACTTGTCCTCATTGTGAGGGTCGTGTTGAGAAAGAATTGAGGTTGTTAGGTGCTAAGAATATTAAAGTTAGTCATGTGGATAAGTCTGCGGTTTTTAGTGTAGATGATAAAATTAATGAGGATGTTTTGAAGAGGGCTGTTAAGACTGCTGGATATGAACCGGGAAAGGTATTCTTTAAAGAAGAAGAGAAAAAGGGATTTTTTGGGAAGCTGATAGGATAGTTCTGGATAATATTTTTTGGTAGGTTGTTGTTTTAATTGATTGCTTTATTCAACATTGCGCTTAGAAGAAGTTTCGAACGTAGTGAGAAATTTGGACGGAGTCTGCAAGGCGAAGTCTCTTAGTCGCTGTTATACGTTTTTTCTGCAAGAAAACAACGCGGAGTGAAACGAAGCGACAGTATGACTTAAGGCAGAATAAAAAAGTATATAAATTAAGCAGTTTGATTAGATTTTATGATCTTAAAAGCAAAAGAAAGTGATTTTGAAAGCATATTTAACTTATTGACTCAATTATGGCCAAACAAGAAGTTAGATAAAAAGAAAATTCATACTTTATTTTCTCAATCCTTACGGAAGAAAACCACTATTGATTTTGTTTTGAAAAATGAAGAATTAGTAATAGGATTTGCTTCTATTAAATTTATGGATAATTTTTATGTTCAAGGAAAAATAGCAATACTTTCTGAACTCATAATTGATGAATCGGTAAAACGTCAAGGATTTGGGACAAAATTACTAAATGAAGTTATTGTTCAATCAAAAAAATGCGGATGTAAGGAGATTCAATTTAATTCATCAGTTAAACGGAGAAATGCACACAAATTTTATAGGTCACTTGGTTTTGATAAAACTGCTTATTATTTCTGGAAAACAATTTAGAGTCCTTCCTGAGTCGTATTGCGTATAACATCGGTTAAGTAGATAAAATTATCCTTAGATTATGTTATTTTTAATTTTTCACGCATAAATAATAAAATTTATTTTGGATTTGTCGTAAATGGGCTATATATATGATAAGAATATTTATCTTCAGAAAACGTGAGATATGTGTAAATTAAGGGGTTTTAGTCGTCAGACTGTTAAGAGTTATTTGTATCATATTAATGATTTCTTTGATTTTATTTTGAAATGTCGACTTAACCTGTCAAATGAGGGGGTTAAGTCGTATTTGCTTTCTAAAGATTTGTCTAATTGTTGAGTTGTTTTATTCTTCTGGGCTTCGTTTGCAGGAGTTGATTGATTTGAGGTGTGATGATATTGATTTTGATAGGGGGTTGATTTATGTAAATAAAGGTAAAGGGAAGAAGGATAGGATGACTTTGCTTTCTGATTTTATTAAGAAGGATTTGCTGAAATATTATTCTGTTAATGAGTTTGGAAGTAAGTATTTGTTTGAGGGACGTAAAGGAGGCAAGTATTCTAAAAAATCTGTTCAGAAGATTTTGGAGAGGTTTGGGAAGCGAGTTGGTATTAAAATTACTCCGTATATGCTTCGGCATTTTTTCGCTACGCATTTGTTGGAGGCTGGAACGGATATCCGTTATATTCAGAAGTTACTGGGGCATTCGGATCTTAAGACGACGGAGATTTATACTCATGTTTCTAAGAAGGGATTGGAAAATATTAAGAGTCCCTTATATGAGATGTAACCAGTTACTCCATATAACTTATATAATAAATAAGTTTTAAGAAAGTATGAAAAAAGTAAATGTTGAAATTGTTGGAATGACTTGTTCTAGTTGTTCTAATCATGTGGCTAAGGAATTCGAAAAAATGGGTGCTAAGAATATTAATGTTAATCCTGTGACGAATAAGGCTGTTTTGGAAGTGGAAGATAATATGCCTTCTAAGATGATTTCCGATGCAGTTAAGACGGCGGGATATAAAGCGACTGCAGTCGCCGTAGACGGTGAAAAATCAACAGTTAACGGTGAACAGTCATCAGCCGTGAGTCATCAGTCATCAGAGAAGGTAGGCAATTGGAAGAGGAAGTTGATTGGTGTTTGGGCTTTTACTATACCTATTATAATTTTAATGTATTTGCCTGCTATTATTGGTAAGCAATTTATTTCTATGGATTGGATGAATATTCTAATGTTAATTTTGCCTTTCCCTGTAATTTTTATTATTGGGTGGTCTACTATTAAATCTGGATTTTTAGGATTTTTTAAACTTAGATTTACAATGGATTCGTTGATTATGCTCGGAACTACTATTGCATTTTCTACAGGTTTTTTGTCCCTGTTTTTAGATATGGATAATTATTCTGGTGTCTCTGGAATGATTATGGCTATTTTTATTACTGGTAAATATATTGAGCATGTTGCTAAGGGGAAGGCGACTAAGGAGATTAAGAAGTTATTGGAGCTTGGTGCTAAGGATGCTACTGTTATTCGTGGAAATAATGAGTTGGTAATTCCTTTGGCTGAAGTTAAAATTGGAGATATTATGATTATTAAGCCTGGGGAAAAAGTTCCAACTGATGGTATTGTTATTAAGGGTGCAAGTTATATTGATGAGTCTATGATTAGTGGTGAGTCTATGCCTGTCGAAAAGAAAATTGGTAGTAAGGTTATTGGAGCGACTGTTAATCAGGATTCTATTTTACATGTTAAGGCTAGTAAGATTGGGAAGGATACATTTTTATCAAATATTATTAAGTTAGTTGAAGAAGCTCAAGGAACTAAGGTTCCAATTCAGGCTGTTGCTGACAAAGTTACTGGAATTTTTGTTCCAGCTGTTTTAGTTATTGCTACGCTGACTTTGTTTGGTTGGTTGATTGGTACTGGTTGGGATTGGGGTGTGTCAATTGGTGTTGCAATCTCTGTGCTGGTTATTGCTTGTCCTTGTGCTCTTGGGCTTGCTGTTCCTATTGCGTTGACTGTAGGGTCTGGTATTGGAGCTAAGAGAGGTATCTTGATTAGAAAAGGCGAAGCAATTCAAACTATGAAAGAAGTTAAGATTGTTTGTTTTGATAAGACTGGAACTATTACTAAAGGAAAACCTGAACTCTCAGAAATGTATACTCATACGGGGGTTAAAGAAGATTATTTGCTTAAGGTTGCTGCTAGCCTCGAGAAACTTTCGGAACATCCTTTGGCTCATGCTATTTTAGAAAAAGAAAAAACAAAGAAATATTTTGATGTTAAGTCATTTAAAGTTGTTAGAGGAAAAGGGGTTGTTGGTAAGATTGGCGCAAAAGAAATTTTAGTCGGAAGTGAAAAGTTGTTTGAGGCTAAGAATTTTTCTTTGGTTAAGATTAAAGATAAGATTTCTGCTTTTCAAGAAAAAGGTATGAGTATTATGATTGTTACTGAGGGTAAAAATATTCTTGGAGCAATTGGAATCCGTGATGAAGTTAAGAAAGATTCTAAATCTGCGATCATGGATTTGAATAAGGCTGGTTATAAGACTGTTATGATTACTGGAGACAATCAAAAGACTGCTGAAGTTATTGGTCGTGAGGTTGGTATTAAACAAGTTATTGCTGATGTTCTGCCTGAGGATAAATTGAATATTGTTATGAAGTTGCAGAAGGAAGGATATGTAGCTTTTGTTGGTGATGGTATTAATGATGCGCCTGCTTTGAAACAAGCGAATGTTGGGATTGCTGTTGGTTCAGGGTCGGATATTGCTATTGAGGCTGGAGATATTGTTCTTGCTAATTCTGATTTGACTTCAGTTGTAAAATCAATTAGGTTATCTAAGAAAACTTTTGGAAAGATTAAACAGAATTTGTTCTGGGCATTTTTTTATAATGCGGCTATGATTCCTTTGGCTATTTCTGGTCATATTAATCCTGTTCTTGCTGAGCTGGCTATGGCTTTCTCTTCGATTAGTGTTGTATTAAATGCTAATTTATTGAGACGTGTTAAATTGTAAACCGTTTACTGTTGACCGTGAACCGTAAACTGTAAACCGTTGACCGTTTACTGTTGACCGTAAACCGTAAACTGCAAGGTAGATTGATATTTTTAATTAGTTTTGGTTATGTTGAATTAGTGTAAAGGCATACTTGGTTGGAGATTATTTGAGATCTATTATAATAAGATATTCTCGTCTATAATTTGAGAACTTTGTGGGACAAACATATTCGTAGCAAAATACTTAATGAATGGTTTTCTTACAGTTGAACTTTAGAATATTTTGAGCCAGCAATTTCGGTTGTGAGTTCTCACCTTTCTGAGGCAAGTTAATTTCGGTTAACTTTGGAGAGAGGTCTTTGTAACATTAGAATACTCTCCTCTTTCTTGATATTTTTATTTGGAATATATTAACCTTTTGTATTATATTGTTTAGTTTTGCTTCAATGGGGCAGTTCGATGCATCTTTGCGTGTTTCAAATGTGTGGTGGCCGTGTATATGATATGGAAATGAGGAGATAATTGATAGCTAGATTAGTCGAGTGCGATTTTTAGTGACTCGGAGGGCAAAAGATAGATTGATATTTTTAGTTAGTTTTATGCAGGTTGAGTTAATTATTGTTGCAGGGTTGCATACTTTGTTGGAGGATTGTGGTGGTTTTGGGGTATGGTTTTTATAACTTTAAACTGCTTATTTTTATCTTTTCTTTGCAGTAGACCTATTAATTAATAAATGAATTTTATTTCATATCTTAATGAATTACAAAAAATTGGGGGATGTTATTGCAAAGAAGCCTTTCGCCTTTTTTGCTGTGTTTTTTGGTTATATTGCTTTGAATGGTGTTTTGAATAAAACTTATATTACTGTGCCTACTATCTTTTCTGCTTTTCCTGTTTGGTTTGGGGGAATGTTTGTTTTTGTTAATTTTTTATTTGTTCCACTTTTGGTTTCGTTGACGGTTAATTTGAGTTTTGAGAAGGTTGGGGATTTGAAGGTTATGAATAGGAAGAGGGGGCTTGTTTCTTTTATCGGTATGTTTGTTGGATTACTTGGTGGGGCTTGTCCTGGGTGTTTTGTTGGTTTATTTCCTGCTGTTCTTGGTTTGTTCGGTGCTGCTGTTCCTTTGAGTGTTCTTCCTTTGTATGGTTTTGAGATTCAGTTGTTATCGGCTGGGATTTTAATTGGGTCTTTACATTATCTGACTAGGAAGACGGTTTGTCTGGTTAAGGCAGGTAAGGCATAAGGTAGATTGATATTTTTAGTTAGTTTAAGACAGAAGGTACCAATGGCATGACCCGATAGGGGAAGCTGGGCCTCAAATTGAATTAATGTTAGCCTTCGGCTTCGATCGTTTGAGTTTGATTCTTTGATAGGTTGAAGGCATTGAATATGGAGCAGTTGATGTCTAGTTGAATCAAATATTGTTTTCCACAATCTGGGGAGTTATCGATTTGAAGGTCTAATTGGTTTTTTTGGAGTTTGAGATGTGGTGGTTCGGATTTAAATTTTTGAATGGGAGAATTAATTAATTTTATAACTGGGAATATCTTTATTTCTGTAAGATGAATGTGATTAAAGCCTCGGGTGAGGTTGAGAATTTTAGTATTAGGAAGATTTACAAGACTGTTCGTGAAGCTGGTGGTTCTCGTAAGTTAGCGAAGGCGGCTATGAAGGAAGTTAAGAGGATTTATTTTGAGGGGATTACGACGAAGAAAATTCTGTTGCATCTTGTTAATTTTTTGAGGATAGAGCCTGGGGTTTCTGAGCGTTATGATTTGAAGAGGGCGATTATGGCTCTTGGTCCTACTGGTTTCCCGTTTGAGGATTTTTTTGCTAGGGTCTTGGAATATCATGGCTATGAGGCTAAGGCTTCGAATATGCTTAAGGGGAAGGTGATTATTCATGAGGTGGATGTTGTTGCGAAGAAGAAGAAAAAGTGGATGGTAGAGTGTAAATATCACAATGAGACTGGTACTATTACTCGGTTGCAGCCTGCGATGTATACTTATGCTAGGTTTTTAGATCTTTCTCGGCAGAGATTTGATAAGCCTTGGCTTGTGACTAATACGAAATGTTCTTTGGATGCTCGTCGTTATGCGAAGGGTGTTGGGTTGAAGATTACGAGTTGGAATTATCCTAAGGGTTCTAGTCTCTTGGATATGATTGAGAAGAAGGGTATTTATCCGATTACTATTTTGAAGAGTTTGCCAAAAGATGTGCGATTGAAGTTATATGATTTGAAGGTTTTGGTGGCTAATGATTTGCTGGAAAAGGATATGATGTGGTTGATTAAGAATTTGGAGCTTCCGGAGAAGAGGATTCATGATGTTATGCATGAAATCAAAGTTATTTGTAAGTATGAGAAGGGTTTGAAGGTTAAGGCAAAGGTTTAGGGTTTAGGGTAGAAGGCGGTTAAGGCAAAGGTCTAGAAAAGAAGCAAGGGCCTAGGAAGATTGATATTTTTTAGTTAGTTTAGGGGGCAAGAAGACATTATATTATCACCTGCGGTGCGGGCATGGGGGTTTGTCGGATTTTTTGGTGGTGATTAAAGCTCGGCGTGGGCGTTTCTTTGATTAATTCTTGACTCCCACTTATTATTTTATTTGTCTTTTTCTTCTTCATTCTTTCTACTAATTCTTGATATGAATATCATAATTACCACAACCATCACTGTAACAATAATTGCAGAAATAATGTCGTAAATATAAGCTTGTTTTATTAATCCAGTGCTTGAAAGAAAATGATCTATTGTTGATCTTATGGCGTCTCTCCAAATAAGAGCAATAATAAAACCCAAACTTGCAATAACAGGAACAGAGATATCCTGTTTTAGGTCATTTTTCAATGCAATTAATTTTTTTTTAAAACCTGAAATTTTTTCCTTTTTTACTTCCCCTTTTGGCATAATTAAAAAGAGTTCAACTACTTTATAAATTTATTCTTACATGTCTTCTTGTTGAAGCCATACCCTTAAGGGTGGGGATGCCTTCAATATTATGGCACCCGAAGGGCGACCGTTTCCGAAAAAAGAGGGAGTTGACAATTCTCAGGGAGTTTTGAAATCCTTGGGAAAATTTCAATAGAGAATTATCTGGTGGATGATTTTTGCGTTAAGAAAGTCCCGCGTCAAGCCACACCCTTAAGGGTGTGGTCAGCGAGACTTTCAGCAAAAATTTGACTTATAGTTTCAGATGGTCAAAATAATATTTCGTATATAATTTTAAATTAAAAATTTGCTATCTGTTTTCTTTTCAAAAAAAACCTGCATGCGTCTCTCCTATTAAGTGGGAGGAAAGATATTGTTTCCTATCTTCTAACTTGAATGTTTGAGGCGTCTCGAATTACAGATAACAAAAAGTTTAATGGCCGGCGTGGGAGTTCGCATTCTTTGTCCAAAGTAGATGGGCGGTTTACAAATTCTTTTAAACTCTTTATATCTTTAAGTTTAATGAAGATTCTAAAGCAAGAAACAGACAAATCTTGTGGTGTTGCGTGCATCAGAAGTGCAATTAACAACTATGGACATAATTTTTCTGAAAAAGATATGTGGGATAAAAATAAACCTTTTGGAGAAGGCGACAATATATTGAATCCTATTATAAGCCTAGGTGTTCTTGCACTCAAATTTGATATGAATGTTGAATATATTGGATATCATCCTATTATTGCGAATGGTCATGGTGGAAAAATCTTAAAAGAGGCATTGTTAGAAAAATCAAAAAAGAACTTTAGTTTTGGAAAATATTATGTTGATACCGCTCTTGAATTTCTAGAGCTTGGAGGAAAATTGAATATTGAAAAATTGAATATTGAAAAAATAAAGAAAATAATTGATGAAAATGAATTTGCAATAGTTGAAATAAAACCAGCTATGCTTGGTGGGAATACTAGCATAAACATGCATCATAAAGTAATTATTGAAGGTTATAATGAAAAAGGGTTTAAAATTTTGAATCCAAGTAATGCTCAAGAAGAAGTGTGGGACTATGACTCATTTCTAATGGCTTTTTATGCGGCAATCCCAGAACTCCTAATCATTAAGAAAAAATAAAAGTCCATCTTAATTCCATATTTACGCATCTCTTCGGCGTGGGCGTTCATATTCTTTGTACCATATGGGTGGACTCATGCATTTCTTTTAAGTCATTAATGAGGTTGGTTGCTTTGGAGTTTTGGTCTAGGGCTTCGAATATTTTGGGGTCATCTTTTATTACTGATTGGTTGATGAGTTCTTTGGATTTTTCTAGGTGTTCGGTTATTTCTTCGAGGATTCTTCTTTGTTCGCATTCACATGACATAGGTTTTGGAGGGGGTAGATGTTTAATTTGTTGATGTGGTGATTGGGATAAATGATTTAGGGCAGGTTGTTTGGGTAAAGTGGGTATGGCGAAGGGATTCGAGATTAACAATATAAAAGGATTTTGATTTAGCTGTTAATGGTTGTTAGTGAGAATAAAAGGGTTATGCATATTGATACAAGTGTTCGGTTTTTCCAAAGGGGGGCTACTGGTATTGCGTTTAAAATTGTTGGAACTGGAGAGCATAAGGGGGTTGTTTTTATGTCTAAGAGGAAAAAGGAACTGAAGTTGCTTTTTGATTTAAAGAATAATTATGAAAAGTTATATGCAATTTGTATTTACCATTTAATTAAGGATTCTTTTGATTTGTTTGATACCCTGGTTATTTGTAATGATGAAAAATATCTTAAAGTTAGGGGGTGGTTAGATTTCTTTTTTGAGGGAAATTGTGATTATGGAGGAAAAGAAATAATATCTATTAGTTATTTAAGAAAAATTACGGGCGATAAAAAAATTCGTTCTTATGCTGATAAGGTTGCTAATATTTATAGGGTTAAAGGAGTTAAAAGTGGGGTTAGAAGACAGCGAGGTGTTGGTCTAAATATGATTGATTTAGATTTTAATATTATTTTAGATATGTTGAAAAAAGAAAAATGAGTGGAAACGATTTGCACCCAACCAATTTACACGGTGAACCGGTGGAACTTCTACATACATAGAACTTTTACGGGGTTCGTGCCACTCGAAATTATTAAGTATTTTTGATTTAAATGTCTTTTGGGCGAATATATTCTGGTCTGTTTTTAGGAAGTATGAGTTTAATGATGATACTTTTCTTGACATTCTGAAAAAGAATAATAAAGTCAAATTTTAAAATTAAAAAGGTATTACACCCCCTCTACTAGTCAGTCTCATCCATATAAGAACAGGTGAGCATCCATTACGAATTTCCGTTTGGTGGGAATGTTATATGTAAAAATGAATTAATAATATTCTGGATTTTAAATGTTTCTAATTTTTAGGGGGATTGGTTTGCCTAGTTTGTTTGTTGGGCCAATGAATTGAAAATCGTGGGTTTTTTATTCCCACCTACAAGTGAGTTGAAATTAAAAATTGAAAGCTCACAACCCACCCAGAAGCAAGTTGAATTATCCCTCGCGGTGCGTGCATATGGTATTATTGGTTGGTGGTGGTTTGGTTGTAGATATTTACTCAATTGAGACTTAGTTGAATCGGGTATTGTCCCCTATAATCTGGGGGAGTTATCGATTAAAATATTTTATTGGGTTTGTGGGCATGGGTCCTATTGATAAGAGGAAAGGCAGATTGATATGTTTGGTTTGTTTAGGGCAAGTTGAATTAATTATACGGGCATACTTGGTTGGAGGTTGTTACTCAATTGAGACTTAGTTGAATCGGGTATTGTCCCCTATAATTTTGGGGAGTTATCGACTCTTTCATCTAATTGATTCTTATACCAATTTTCCAAAATCCTTATAATTTGGGTTGTTTATTTGTTGTTATGAATTATAGATTATTATTGCCTCCGTCTGAGGGGAAGGTTGAAGATGTGAATAGGACGACTATGTATTTTGATGTAAGGAATAGTAATTCTTTTGTAGAGTTGAATCTTGCTAGGGATGAAGTGTACAATCATTTGCTTACTGTTTTGAATAAGCGGGATTTGAGTGAAATGTCTAAGGTTTTGGAGTTGAAGGGTATTCCGTTACAAAAAGCGATTATTGCTGATGCTAATTTGAATGGTGGCTCAACACTTCCTGCTATTTATCGGTATTCGGGAGTTATGTTTAAGGCTATTGATTATGCTGGGATGAGTCATGCAAAGAAAGAGAATTTTAATGATGCTGTTTTGTTTGTTGATGGGATGTTTGGTCTTCTTCGGCCACTTGATTTGATTCCTGATTATAAGTTGAAAATTAATTCTAAGATTCCTGGATTTGATGTTAGTAGATTCTGGCGAGATGAACTAAAGGGGGTTTTAGAAGAGGAATTTGAGGGGAAGGTTGTTATTGATATTTTACCGGATGCTCATCGTCGTGTGGTTGATTTTTCTTCGGCTAAGGAACATTATGAGGTTGTTTTTGCTGAGAATGTGGAGGGTGTGATGAAGAATGTGGGGCATTTCTCTAAGGGGTTAAAGGGTGAATTTGTTAATTTTGTTTGTTCAATGGATAATATTTCTCGTGAGGATTTGATTGGGTGGAAGCATAGTGACGGGTTTGTTTTCTCTGAGAAGTTTTCTGGTGCTAATCGGATTGTTTATTGTCGGGTTCGGTGAAGAGAATATTAAGGCAGAGGGCAGATTGTTTTGTTTTAGTTAAGGCAGAAGACAATTTGGCTCACGGATTTCATGGATAAGGGCAGGGATTAGGCAGGGGGTATCAATGGCATGACCCGATAGTGGAAGCTGGGCCTCAGATTGGTATAGGGGCCGTTGAGATAGTCGCTCCGTATAACCATTCGCTTTTTAATATAGCGTGCCAAAATTTCAGGCCGGTAAAATCGATTGGAAAACGATTTAACGAAATTTTGTATCTGGGGGCATTGGATGTTTGAGTTTTTGGTGGTGGTTTGTTTTCTTTGGGCATTCTTAATTTTTATTAATTTGCCGTTTAGTTTTAATTAGTTTCCATATACTATAGAATAAACAAGCTAAGAAATAGAGTGGGATGACGATTGTAGCTAGAATAAAGAATGCAGCTTCTTCTATGTTAAACAATGCAAAAAATAAGTTATGTAAGATAATTGCAAGAATCCAAGCTAATATAATTAAGCCGGTTTTTTTGAATGTCAAGCTAAATAATTTATTTGGATCAATTTTCATCTTCTAAATAATAGATTTCATTTCTTTAAAAAATAAATTACGAATATTTATTGATACTAATATTGGGCGAATGTTGAGGATTGTTTATTGTCGGGTGAAGTAGAGGGGCTGGGCTCGATTATTTAATTGGCGATTTTTCGTGAGGGCGGAAGGCAGATGTCGGATATCTGTTAAGGCAGAGAGCAGATTGGTATTAAGGCAATTCAATTAATGTTAGGGCGTACTTGGTTGGAGGTTGTTTCTCAACTGAGATTAATGTGTGGAATAATTGAGACTTGGGTGAACAGAGTATTGTCCTTACATATCTGGGGGAGTTATCGATCTAAATATTTTACTTGGTTAAAAGGGCAGTTGAATTAATGTTACCGTTCCGGTTTGGTCGTTTGAGTTTGAATTTTTGGTGGGTTGGGAATGATGTGTTTCTCAATTGAAGTCAATTATAACAGAGCATCAACTTTTAAAAATCGGAATTGATTGTCTCTTTTATGGGGAAGGAGACTACGAAGATTACAATTGATGGGAAGGAATATAATGTTAATATTTATTCTGAGAGGAGGAATTCTGTTCGGGGTTCTGTGACAAAGAGTGGGATTAATATTAGGATGCCGAGTAGGCTTGGTCCTTCGAGGCGTGAGGCTGAGGTTCGGAAGTTGGTTGTTTGGGGGGTTGGGCGTATTCGTGAGAATCCTCGGTTGAGGGTTGATGAGGGGAAGGTTTATTCTCATTTGGATGTTATTAATGTTTTTGACAAGAATTATGTTTTGCATATTGAGCTTAGAGATTCTGTGAAAAATTTTGTTAAGGTTCAGGATGGGCGGGTTGAGTTTAAGATTGTTAGGACTCATTCAGAGGAGGCTCGTCAGGAGTATATTTCTAAGCAGTTGCGTCGGTTGCTGGCAGTCGAGTATAAGCAATGGTTGGTTGAGAGGACTTCTGTTTTGAATGAGAGGTATTTTGAGAAGGATATTGGTTCTGTGAGTTTTAAGTATACGAAGGCTCGTTGGGGAGTGTGTAAGTATGCAAATAAGGAGATTAATTTATCTACTCGTTTACTCTTGGCGCCTGTCCAGGTTGTTGATTATGTTATTATTCACGAGCTTGCTCATTTGGTTGAGCCGAATCATTCTAGGGCTTTTTGGGATATTGTACGGAAGGCGGATCCAAATTATAAGAATAAGGTGAAGTGGTTGAAGATGTATGGGCATAAGTTAGTTTTGTGAGCTAGCCGGAAGCTAGAAGCTGGAGAGTAGAGGTGAAGGCAGGTTGATATGGGGGCAGTTGAATTAATTCTACGGGCATACTTGGTTGGAGATAATTTCTCAATTGAGTTTGAAGTTGATGATAATCTGTTTGTAGAGCTTTATTTAATCTTTTAAGTCTTTTAATCTGAACTGTAATCTACTTTTAATTGACAACTTCGGTTGCTGGTTATTACTCATTTACAGTAAGTTGATCTCGGTTAACTTTGGAGAGGGGCAGAGCATAAAAATTTTGGTACTCTGCTAAATCACTATTCTATCGAGTGTTAAAACAGGGAGAAATTGATATGTTTAGTTTGTTTAGGGCCGATTGAGGTAGTCGCTTCGCTGGGCATGGAAGATATGTCAAATTTTGCTAAAAGTCTCGCTAACCACACGCTAGGGGAACAAAATCTCAGGCAGTAAAAAACCCCTGTGGACAACTTTACAGACAGTTGAAAACCCTTGGTAAAGTTTTCAATGTAAAGCCGTCGGGGGAAAGTTTTTCACGAGATTTCGTTTGAAGCATGTGGCTTAACCGCGGGACTTTTTTAACGCAAAATCATCCACT
>JAQICZ010000040.1 GCA_027858295.1 Nanobdellota archaeon
AACTAATATGTTTAAAAAAATCATAAATAAACTAAATGATTACTCCGAAACATTTATGCTAATTGTCATCTATGGATTTTCAATATTATTAAATTGGATTATTTTTTCTTTCTCAATGAAATTAAACTTATTCCCTCAAAAATCTATTAATTCATTAATAGCTTTTTGTATTATTAGCATTTTCCTTATCCTTTCTTTACAATTCATAATAAAAACAATTCTATGGGTAAACCTAAAACCAAAAATATCAACAAATAATTTTAATAAACTTATAAAAAAGAAAAATAACAAGCTTCTCTTAAAAGAAAATTGCATAAATTTCAGCACATGGACAGAATTCTTTTTATTCTCAATCACAATACTAGGAACAGAATATTTGCCATTTTTTGAAACAATTAAAACAGCTATAATTAATCACCCACTTAAACTAAATAAGAATTTTAAAAAAGAAAAAATATCTGGCTATTATATAGGAAAATCACTAAAGAAAAAACAGACAATTGTCCATACTGGATACCTAACTAAACCCTTAAATAAAAATAAAAATTAATACCAACCATGGAAGACACAACAAATAACTTAGCAAACATCAAGCTAAAACTAATTGATCATCTAAAAAAAACATACGACGAGGCAAAGGCGAACGAACTTATTGAAAAAATCAATAATATGAACCAAGAAGCCTTTTTAGAATTCTTAAAAAAACAAGGCCTAATCAAAGGCGAAGGCGACCATGCTCAAAATTGTGTATTTTGCTCAATGATTACAGGTAATATCCCGACAACAAACATTGGAGGAAATGACAGAGCGATTGCTATCCTGGAAATAAACCCAATCTCCATCGGCCATTCAATGATTATCCCAAACGACCACTTCGAGAACGAAGCTGCAATGCCTGAAGAAGTAAAAGAACTAGCTAATCAAATATCTGAAACATTAACTAAAACCTTCAAGCCACAAAGAGTAGATCAAATTCCCGGAAACGTTATGGGCCATCAGATCATTAACCTACTACCAATATACAACAACGAAACAATCGAATCAGAAAGAAATAACGAGACGCCAGAAGGACTCGCAAAATTAAAAGAACAAATCGAAACCTCCGGACCAAAACGAATAACACAACCTAAACCAACTCAAATCGAACAACCAGAAGAAACTAACGACAATATTCTAACATCAGAAAACACTTGGCTACCTAAAAGAATGAAGCCGTAATCCGTCAAATGTAAACTGTTTACCATATACTGACAACTGTAAAATCTCCGATTTTACTAAAACCCATACAAACCAAAAACAATAGTAGCTATCATTAATAAGAAACTAATCAAAAAAACCGGCGCGAATTGAATTCCATATCTAACCAGAATCTTGTCCTTTTTTTGAAGCAACTTAATATCCTCTTCACTAACCCCATCCCAAGTCGCCCTAATCAACTTTCGCCCAACATTCACATCTTCATACAACCAATCACCAACTGTCAACTTAGAAGGTTTAATATTCTTAATCATACAAGCCTCATCAACCGACTTAATATACAAATAAAAGTAAGGCATTACAAAGACAAAAATCCCAAAATAAAAGAACTCTTCAATAACAAAACTAGAAATCAAAATAACTCCAGCCAAAATTATAAACTTAGAAATAAAACTTCTATTCTTATTAATTTGTTTCTTCAATTCCTTCTTCAATCTAGAGAAATTAATGAAGCCATAAGTCACACTCACAATCAGACCATATAGAGCCCCGACAATTAAGAACAAAAATAAGAAAAGCAAAAACACTTTAACATTTGCATAAAAAGTACCATAAATTGGTAAAATTGCTCCAAGACTCATCATAAGTTTAGCATCCCCACCAGCAAACATCTTCCCATAATAAAACACATTACCCAAAGCAAAAAATATTCCAAGACCAATTGCCCCTTGATAAAAAAAACTCATATCTCCCATCTCAAATAAAGAATAAAAGAATCTAAAACCCAAAGCAAAAACAGCCAAACTCAAATTTAACCAATTAGCAATCTCCCGAGTCCTAATATCCTCAACTGTTGCAAAGACAATCCAAATAATTGCCATAGCCCATAAAACATACACCTCAAACATAATATGAAAAGAAGAAAATTGTTTAAATTACTTTTCATCTCCTAATACCTAAACTTAGCCCTCTGATTTCTGACTTGATAAAAATCCTCCAAACAAGTATGCCTTATAGTTAACACAATATGCCGTAAATAAACTAAAAATATCATTCTGCCTTTACAAAAACTCATTAATATAACCTGCAAAAATCCATTGAGCTTGTGAGTGAGACACTGCAAAAAAACCCAATTATTCACCGAGCGGTCAACGCTTCACTTCTTCTTTTTTGCCTGCTTGTCCTTTTTATTCTTTTTCTTCTTTACATTCACAACCTTCTTAGAACTATTATCAACCTCACTGACCGTAGAAATCGCCCTAAATCTACCACCAGCCTTGTACGGCATCCCTTTCTTCGTCTTAGCCTTATCGCTCTTCTTATTGCGACTTCCGCCGCATGCATAATCATCACTCATAAATAAAATAACAGAACTAGATTTAAAACAATTTCGGAATTCCCCCAGATTTTGACTTATTTTTTATCAAGATATTATTAAGTCATTTTGTAGCGTACTTCCTGTACATAAGAAATTACTTAAGGATATATTGGTGAAAAAGAAACAAAATCAAAGAAAATTAAATGAAACAGGCACCATTATTAGATAACGCACTAACATAATATGAACCCTTACCGTCAACAATTCCAGCCTTAGTACCTTTCTTGTCAGTGATTTTAATATCTTCACATGGTTGCATACAATCAATTTCGCATGTTGCAACACGATACTTCGTAAAGTTAGGACTAGTAGCCATCACAGCACAACTTGTTTTAATATCTAATTTCTCTTCATTAACTCTCAAAGTTCTATCAGCATTACAAAAAGAATATGTATTAGCTAAAGCACAAGCAGTAGAACAATCCTCCACAACAGCATCAACATTTGTTGGACTAACAATATTCTTGAAAGTACTCCATCCTGTAGCAAAACCAAAAACCAAAGCAGCTAACACTAGCAAACCTAATACTAAAAGAATAATCGTATTTGTGCTCATTCCTTGAGCTTTTTTATTAATCATCATGTCACCTAATACCAAATTATAGTCAAAATACTTTATAAAAGTTGCCAAAGACAAATATATACTGCTAACTACTAACTACTAACTGATAACTGATAACTGATAAAACCAATTATCAAAATTTTAGAATTTCCGATCAAAACCCATTCAAAAGAAACACTGCCTTAAAGCCACAAAAAACCGCTGTTCTAAAACGCTACAAGCCCTCCAACAAATGATGCCCCTGCCAGAGACGATAACTCAAAATATTTTGGCAACAAATGAGACTCCCGGCCTAAAGGCGCGGGGTATCTCTAAGATAGGCTAGAACTTCAATTTTTGTTAATCTTTATCAGAGAAATAATACCTAACTCTGCTTATCTCCAACCAAGTATGCAACCCTACAGCATTACTAATTCAATTTGCCCTAACAACCGAGAGGCAGCGAAGTAATTTTGCAAAAAATATATTATTATATTTTTGCCCCCTCGGACTGGAACTCCGAGGAACTAAAAGACATTTATTAGGGCGGCAACCATAAGTACAGGGTGGGCGAAAATCTTTCAAAACTTGCAAATAAATCGAAAGCTTCATCGATTTAAAGCAAGATTTTGCAAAGTTTGAGTAGTCTTAATATCAATAATTGCCAAAACGGCATTCTGTCTTCTACATTCTACATTTGCCTTCAAAAGATTCAATGATACAACCTACAGAAATCTAATTAGTGGGAGGGTGGGAAATTGCAAAAAAAACTCAATTATTCGGCGCGCGGTCTACGGTTCACAGTCAACGGTTCACGGTTCACGGTCTACGAACCTACGCTAACGGATATTTTACAGAGAAAGAGATTCCTTCAGCAGAGTCAAACAAAGCATAATTCTCCTTCTCATAATATAGATATTTTTTCCCATTTTCTTCTAGAATACTCTCTTTCAAAAAATCTCCAGCCGCAGAAAATCCAATTCCGTTATTTCTATAAAACAAAAATTCATCTATTCCTGCATTCATATTTTCCATAACACCAACACCTGAAAAAGAATTAGACATCTTAAAATCAGATACCATAAATGTCAAAAGAGCCATTCCACAGATTGCAAAAACCCCAATCACAAGAATAGTAATTGAGATATCTCCCTTCTTACCCCTAATCATTTTATGGGCTGGAAATTTTTCCAAGGATTTCCAGATTGATTGAAAATGTTTTCTCATATAAAACACAGAATGATTAATCATTTGTTTAGATTGCCTCCAATTCTTATTTTCTCTTCTGTCACATTAATTTTCATATCTTCTTCCTTGTCTAACTCCGTCAAATATTCGCCAATCTTCTTTTTAGAAGTATCACCCTTTGCAGTCAAAAAAGAATAAATAGTTTTCTTAACAATAATCTCGTCACCAACTAACTTCTCGCTAGAAAATAAACTTGATTTAAAGCCACCAACAACCTTCGTATTTCCAAGCATCGCCGCCGCAAAAATAAAAAACATTAAAAAAACAACTATTACAATTGTAGCTATCAACCAAGTCACAGTATCTCCTATTTGAGCTTTATTATTTTTCATTTTACATTCTGCTCCGTTTTTGAAACAATCGACGTAATTTTCACAAGATAAGCTCCAGATGCCAAATCATTTACATAAAAACTAGCCTCCAAACAAACAGGCAAATTCTTTGAACGCTCTTTTATTTTACAATCAGACAAATAATTTTGATTCCCTCCTTCAAGGAAAAACAAGGGTTCCTTTAAGTGAGTATATTCGAAGAATTCCACTTTCAAATAATATTGTTCCTCCTCAAATTCCTTATTGTTTTTAAAATTCAAATTACATTTTGACAAGAACTTGTCTTTAAATTCCCCCTTAAATGTTCCCTGGTCGCTAAATAACTCGGGATTAAACTTTCCTCCAGAATACACACAATCAGCAGCCTTATTAGCTAAAATTTCACTCTCCATATTCCTAACATCATATGGTTTTCCATAAAACGCATTTGTCATAAGAACAACCCCTCCAGCAATTAAAGTCAAAATAACAAACCAGTACAAAGAAATAATTTTATCTCCACCCTTTTTCCCGCTAATCATTTTACGGACGGTAAATTTTCCCAAGGATTTCCCGGATGATTGAAAATTATTTCCATTCCTCACAATCAAACTTCTTCTCATTTTCGACTCACAGTTACAATATACATCCCCGTATATTCTCCTTTCTCATTTTGATTAGGATAAGCAGCAACAGAAACATCATTGAAATAATGGTATGAATAGCCACCCTTATTACCAATATCTAAATTAACCTCACTTCTATTAAAATTAATTATTTTCGCAAAATCCCTTTTTTTATCTTTAGATGCCTTCATCGCATCCTCCATATTAATTTCCATAATCATTCCAGGCTTTGCAGAATCAATCAGAAGAGCAATTTGTTTAGAATATGTTTCCTCAACAATCGCAACCCCAGAACTCTGCTTTAACAAAAACAAAATCATAATCGATAAAAATGCCAAATTCAAAACAATAAAAACAATATTCTCAATTAATACTTGCCCCTTCTTTTCTGACATCCGACCTTTACACACTGATATCTGATTACACCCTTTCATTATCATAATAACAAAAGTATATCATAATTAATAAAGATAACGACCCTAAGAACGCGTCGCAACTTCTTCACATTCCAAATCCGTATATTCCTTAGAACCAATTTCAATTAAACTTGGGGGAATAAAATCTCCAGAAGGTGTTCTAATAACTGGAGCAATAACATTCACAGCAACTCCTCCAATAACTCCCCCACCAACAACTCCTAATAAACCAGCTGCGGAAGCCAAGGAAGCCCCTCCCGTCAAAGGTGTTAATAAAAGACCTGCAGCAACCACCCCACCTGTAGCAACCCAACCAATTGTACTAACACTACTTGTTGCCCCAAGCAAAATAAAATACTGCTTATTCAAATTAACATTCCCAAGGTCTTGGCTCAAAAGTTGACTTGCTCCTCTTGTTCCAAATAAATAATCATAATAAGTAGTATCACTTGAAATATTATTAGTTGCCAAATATTTATAAAAATCATTTTTACTAAACTCACCAGAAGGAAAAATCTCTTTTACAGAATCATCAAAAGCGACATTGGAACAAAGAGAACAATAAAGCTTTTGCTTCCAATCCTCACCCGCAAAATTAACCTTACCCTCACCAAACATCCACCAACAATCTGCAAGCTCAGTAGCAAGAGCCTCATATACTTCATCTTCCGTCTTCACCTTATGTGTCTTTGGTTTATGCATCGCCTCACAACTACCATCCCTAGTTAAACACACATAACTCGTCTGACAATTCAAAGGCACACTATCCCCAACAGCTCCAGACACTTTATCAATTCCTCCCTTCGTCAAAACAGAATTTCTACAAACCTCTTTATCCTTTTCGTCATCAATACCAAGCCGAACCAAGAAAAATAGAATCACAGCAAAACTAGCAATCAATATAATCATCATAACAATTTGCTCAGTCGTCATCTCACCCTTCTTACTAGAAGACCGTAAACCGCAGACTACAGACTGATTACCTACATCTTTATTCATCACCATAAGAAATAAAGCAATTAATAATTAATAAAGATAACCCCTTAGGAAATGCAGACCGCAGACCGCTAAAATAATCATAATATTTTTACATTTTTCAACTTTTAGAAATAATTTCTAAAGATAACCAAAATCCATTAACGACACTGGCAGAAAATCAAGCAATTTATTTCCGCACCGCGAGACTAATTAAAAATGCCTTGGAAACAAATGAGACTCCCCGGCCTAAAGCAGTATATCCGATACCTATAAAGAAAGTAAATGATTTACAAAAAACTACTCTGCTTCAAAAATACCCTCCATGCACATACAAAAATTCCGGAGAATTTTTGGCACTCATAAACCCAAGCGAATGGATACACTGCGAGGGATAATTAAATTAGGTGCTAGAGTGGGATTTTATATCAGCGTCATTCCGCAAAGAAAAAAGCTGAGATGAATTTTTGGCTGCGAATTATCAAAAATTCCTAAAGAATTTTTGCAATAATTGCAAAATGACAAAAAGCCATCAGAGATACTGTAAAGGCGCGGGGTATTTCTAAAACAATCTGAAGCTTCAAATTTTGATAACCTCTGTATAAGAAATTTCAATTTTAACCACCAACAACCTCCAACAATTTATGCCCGCGCCGCAGGTAATAATTCAATTGCCCTAATAACTGAGCAACATCGAAGTAATTCTTCAAACTACATTATTAGTTTTTACCCCTTCAGGTCATGCCACTGGTACCTTCTGCCTTCAAAAAAAATCAATTATTTTCACGCGGCCTACAATCAACGGTCTACAGTTTACGGCTCACGGTTTACGGTCAACGGTCAACAATCAACGGCCCGCTACATCACACCAAGACTAGCTAATAGTTTATATATCCCAAGAAGAGCCAAGCCAAAAACAACAATCCAAATAATATACTTAATCAATTCATCCATATTCATTTTTTAACAACTCCGAACTTGTCTCCGTCCTTAAAAAAATCCATATTAGTTGAACCATCCTTTAATATTTCAATATCCGGCATCTCAACCAAAGTTCCAACTACAACACATTCCCCTGACTTACTACACTCCGCAGCTTCAGAACTCCAAATATATGGAGAATCACAAATACAAATACAATCCTGACCAGAACACTGATTTGGCTTATCCTCTGCCTGAGTAAAGCTATAAACATACCAACCACCTGGACCCAAACCTGGAAAAAACCTAGCAGGACTCTCAACTGTTAACAAAGGAGCAATATCTTTTATTTTATCAATTGTCTTCTTGGCATCCTCCAAATTTCTTTCACCACTAGTAGCAAAATAAATAGAACTCAACAAATAAATCAAGAACCCAACACAAATAACAGCAATAATAATCTTCATCGTCTCTTCCGCAAGAAGCATACCTTTCTTGTTATCGGTCAACAATCCACCATTCACAGTCAACGGTCGACAGTCAACGGTCGACGGTTCACGGTTTACAGTCTGCCCCCTTACCATCTTAGAATACTCCGAAACATTTCCGCAGGCCCCGTTGGAACCGTATTGATAAAATCAAAAATATTATCCTTGAAAATCATATAAGCACCAGCAACAACAGCAACGACTACAAGACTACCAATAATTAATTTAATCAATTGACTAACAGTTAATTCCGCCATAATAAAATCACCGACCCTTAAACAGGTCTTTCACCCCGTCTATAACAGTTACTCCCTTTTGCCTAAAGATAAAAATTCCAAACATCAAAATAACCATAATAGCAATAGCAATAATAATCCACGGCAAAGCCTCAGAAACAATACCTTTCTTATTTGGCAAACGCCGCCTAATTTCAGATACCAATAAATACACTCTCTTCATAAGAATTAGAAGTCAATCTTATTTTTAAAACTAATTAAAATTAAATAATCTGCAAATCAACCAGAGCTGAAGAATACATCTGCCCATCAGCTAGAACAAAACACCTTCGTAAGCTCAGCAATAAAGACATAATAGTATAACTACATTGGCAGAATGACATTAAGCGAAGAGTTTTTATAATCAAAATAAAATTCTAAAAATATTTATTATTCAAAAAAGGCAATTTAGCTCACGGATAAAGGCAGGGATTGGGGCAGGGATTAAGTCAAATATAAAAATCCTTTTTGTCTAATATTATATTATATTTGCCAGACTACACTTTGCCTAATCCATGCCTTAATCTGTGTAATCCGTGAGCTAAATGGTTTTGATTGCAGAAAAAATAAGTAATGAAAGTTAAATTATTACCTTTTTGCTTCACTTAATGACATTGTTCACTAGCAGACATAAATTATTCAAATAAAAGAATATTCATTTCAACCACCAAAAGAATCAAACACAATCTATGCCCTCACCGAGGTAATAACTCAACTTATCCTAAACAAACCAAACATATCAAATCTACCCCTGCCTTAACTAAAAACCAACAACTAACAACTAACAACTAATAACTATCAAACCTACCCCATCATGCCGCCAAGAACTTTCCCAGCAAGCAACGACAACACAAGAACAGCAATCAAGGCTACAGTAAAATAAAGTCCAACACCACTCTTCAAATTCAAAGCCGTATCATAAGTTTGTTTCAACTTATCTTCACCAGCATCAATAATTACAAGACTTCCAGTCAAAATAAAAATTATCTGAACCAAATAAATACCAACTGCTATCTGCAAAAAGTAAGGAGGGATCATCCCACCATAATTAAAAATACTAATAAGTTGTGAAAATCCACCGACACCTGACCCCGCAGCATCACCACCCATAGCAGCAGGGTCCATTTTGCTCAAAATAGAAGTAATCATTGCACCAAGACCAACAACAATACCAGACAATAGAGGCGCTAAGAAAGTCATATTAGATTTCATGTCACCAGTAACTTCAGCAAGCAAATCTTTCAACCTCAAAGTAATCTTATTAATATTTTTAACATATTCAGAAATACTCATTAAAGAAATAGCTGCAATTTTCAAACCTTTCTTAGATGATTCTACAAGAACCCTCATCGAAGTTGCAATCATTTCAGAAGGATAAAATTTAATCGCTCCTCTCTTCTTGTCAAAAATAGCATCATCAACACTCATACCAAGACTACGAATATTATAATTTACCTGACTAAAAAACTCCCCAGTTCGAAGACCCTTTGTAGATTTAGCCACACGACTAAAAACCAGTTCAGGAGGGACACCATTCCCCAACCTATTACCCAATTGAAATAAAGAATTATTAAATTCCTTTTCAAGTTCTTGTGTTTTTTCTCTTTCTTTTATCATTTCCTTTGTCCTCGCTTTATATGATATAACAAAGAACATAGAAATAGCCAAAGGCAACAACATCCCAAGGACTAACGCCCCAAGCCCAAAAGGTCCTTTCATATTTTGAGCCACCCTTCTTTGTTCATACGTCAAAATTTTATCTACTCGGTCTCCCGTCATTTCTGCAAAATGAAAAAACAATTCATTTTCCCCAAAAATCCCAAGCCCCAACTCCTTCATTGTATAATCCTGATGTAAACCTAAAGTTTCTGCCAATGGAGTATATCCCCAAAGAACAGGAATAATGCTCAAAAGTATTAATGGCAAAACTAAAAGAAACGCTTTCTTATAAGGCGCTTTACTAGTGTATTTGTAATACAAGGGATTCCTCTCCAACAAATCAGTTGCCCCATGGCCCCCCGGCCTCATAATCAAAACTTTATCAGTCAAGAAAAAGACAAAGAAAGGAATCAATAAATTAAATCCAACAAAAATCATTGTTGCACTAAGAGCCCCTCCCACCATCGCTGAAGCCAAGGGAATTAATGCAAGTCCCAAAGTAGGCAAAACAACCCCCAGCATATAAACGTTAGTCAGAGGCGCCTTTACATTATGACTAAACTTCAACATCTTGTCATATACTCCATCGAGAACAACTTGTAAAGCTTTTTCCAAAGTAGAAATTCTTCTACCTTCTTCAGGCTCAAACAGACTTGATTCAATTAAATGAAACCCCTCAATAAATTCAGTTGAAGTCCCCCTCCAAGTTTCCAAATAAGCATCCAAACTTTCCTTAATTGTAGAATACTTACCAACCTCAACATTATAAAAAATCTTTCCAAAATCAAGCGCCAAAGGCGGATCTAAATGCTCAGAAGCAAATTGGATTGCTCTCTCCAAATTAGGAGTATGTCGCATATAAACAACAATATACAAAAGTGCAGGAACCATCTGGCTTGAAGCCTTAAGCAACCACTTCTTTGACAATCTTTCAGGATAACCTTGAGCAAAAGAAAAAACAAAAACAGAAAACATTAAAGCCAACATAAAAAACAAAACAGGAAAATTCTCAAACCCATCAATCAAAGCCACAGCAACAGAACCAAATAATCCAATAAAGAATATCACCAGCATTGAAACAACTCCCAAACCAATCGCTTGCCAGGGCTCAACATCTAAATGTGCTGTCTCCAAATATTTCCTAACCTTATCTTCATCCGCCTTTGTCGGCTTTATTTTAATAAAACTCCCCAAAGTATGACACAACTTTTCATAACCATTATAGTCAGTAACCATTTCCGACTTGAACTTTTCATAAGATTGACTATAATGAACATTCTCAGAATCCGCTGTCCTCACTTGACTCTCTATCTTTGCACCATACTTTTTCAAAACATCATCAACACTTTGTCTTTTAGCTGTCATCTTGTCATCCCTTAATACAAATAACAAAGAAAAATAATTAATAAAGGTTTAGAAAATAGAAAAACTACCTAGAAAACCACTTCAAAAATCTAGTCCAAAGATTAGACGAAACACAATTCCCACTCAAACAAATATTATCCAAACATTCAAAATTTTGATTACAAGAATCTCCTTCAACTTTAGAGTCAGCGAAAACAAATAAATTTTCAGAACAATATTTTCCATCTTTTACACGACCTAAAGCATAACACTGTCCCTCTAACTCACAACCAACACAATCGCCACCTTCATAAAAGACCTCTTCTTCACTTTTGTTTTCAACTTCAACTTTTTCAACTTCAACTTCTTCAACTGAATCCCCAACATAAGTCTTTAAATCAAACGAAAGATCCTGCTTAGAATTAAAACAATAAACTGAAGGAGATGATTCCGCAGAAAGTCCCCCTTGCGACTCATAAGCATAAAATTCTGAAGGAATGCTCACCAAACGTTGTCCAGAATGAACGCTTTCAATTAGATCATGCCAAATAACTTGGCAGTCAGATTCTGAAAACTTAGGAACATCAAGTACTGAAGAATACAAATGTGTATTTTTTTGAATATTTTCTGGGAGAAGTGCTCCGCTCATTTCATAATTAGGATCATTACAAATAGTTCCTAATTCATCAACAAAAGTTCTTGAAATCCCAAAACATTGCCCAACAAAATTACGCTTTTCATCGAAAACTGACAAATGCGTTGGACCAGCAGACCTTATTTTCCAACCTTCATCTAAATCTTCACAAAGAGAAGATTTCCAATTTGCACTAGCTCTTGTTGCAATATAATAATCAGAACAAATGTCTGTAGTATTATAAGAATCAATCCCTATACATTTTCCTCCAGAGGGAAAATAAAATTCTGTATTAAATTTATCATTTTTTATATAACCCCCAGAAGAAGATCCATAAAGATTTCTCCCTTTTTTCATAGAATCTAAAAAAGCCCTACAATAACTCTCATTCAATGTAGAAACATCAGAGGAATAAATCAAATCAAAAGGATCCATATCATAACAAACCGGGTCACTCTCCCTACTAACGCTCCGCCAAGAAGAATCAAATGCACATGTTCCTTTCTTTTTAGAAAAAATTGAATGATTGTTCACAAATTGCTCAGGAGTCTCAAATTTAAATGGAAAATCCGAATAATCATAAACATCAAATCCAAAATAACCAGAAAAAACAAATCGAGTATAATCTCCTTCTGGAGTATAGTGTCTCGCACCATTATAAAGACCATCTCTATCTACAAGATAATTTTCACAAGAAGGAATTTTCTCTTCAGAATTTAAAAAATCAAACCAAACCTCTACGTCATCCAATGCACTTGCTCCAAAAATAGCATAATCAGAACAATTCAGCTCTAAACCAAAATCCCCTTGATTTTCTTCTTCAACTTTAGATTTTTCTACACAAGCACCATCACTACATCCATATCCTCCCGGACAACTTCTAACAGATGCTATTGTTCCAACCCCACTACAATAAGTTTCCATCAAATCACCAGCATACCTCTCTTCCAAACAATGCTCTTCACGAACACCCTTTTCATCAGTAATAAACCCCTTAACATAGATATCATCTCCATCAGAATCATTACAAAATTCCTCAACACATGCATTTTCAACACATTCATATCCCCTAGGACAGTCTATATTAACATGTTCATAAGAACCATCCTCATTACAAATACCCTCTAAAAGATTCCTCTTCCCTACACAAGCATCTTTTGTTTCCCTATCATTTGTTTTTATAATCCCTCCAACATAAATATTATCTCCTCCATCTGAATCCGTACAAACAGCTTCCTCTTCAACTTCTCCAACTTTAGACCCTTCTACACAAGCACCATTTTCACAAACCCCCGAAGGACATTGATACCCTCCCGGTATTGCCATTGGTGTCCCATCCTGACCACAAACAAATTCATTCAAAATTCCAAGAGAACTAACACACTCGTCTTCTTGAACCGGACTGCCATACATAGAAATAACTCCCTTTACATAATAATTATCTCCTCCATCTGAATCCGTACAAACAGCTTCCTCTTCAACTTCTCCAACTTTAGACTCTTCTACACAAGCACCATTTTCACAAACACCCGAAGGACATTGATACCCTCCCGGTATTGCCATTGGTGTCCCATCAGGGCCACAAACAAATTCATTCAAAATCCCAGGAGAATTAACACATTCATCTTCTAGAACCGGACTGCCATACATAGAAATAACTCCCTTTACATAATAATTATCTCCTCCATCTGAATCAGAACAAGAACCTAATTGTGAAGATGTATCCAATCCCTCTTCGCCACAATAAAATCTCACTTCATAATCTCCACATTCATATCTGTCAGAAGAATAGGGTCCAAAATTATTATTTTCATTCTTACAATAAAATCCTTTACCTATTTCACAAACAACAACTTGTCCAGTCTCAGAAGAATCCTTCTCTGTCCCCCTTACTCTACATTCAACACCTGTCGGAATATTACAAATTTTTCCAGGATTTGCTAATTGTAAAGCATCCAAGGTTTCATAATCTCCACTTCCACTAGGTCCATCACGATTCAACCAACTCGTCCAAGTATTAGAACTGTCATCAATTACTTCTCCTGTTAAAAAATCAAACATTCCAGCAGAAGCAAAAGACATAGAAAGAACTAAGATAAACAATGCTAAAATAACCTCTATCCTTCTTCTCATAGAAGAAATATGACTTAAATATTTATAAATATTTTTAAAACTCATTTAAACCACCTCGAAAATCTACTCCAAAGATTAGACGAAACGCAATTCCCACTCAAACAAATATTATCTGCACATTCAAAATTTTCATTACAAGAATTTCCTTCAACTTTAGAGTCAACGAAAACAAACAAATCTTCAGAACAATATTTTCCATCTTTTACAAAACCTAAAGCATAACACTGTCCCTCTAACTCACAACCAACACAATCGCCATCAGGTTGTTTTGACGTTATAGAAGTAGCCAAATCAAAAGATAAATCTTCATATTTATCCAAACAATAAACACTCTTAGCAGAATTAGATTTTTTATAAACCCCTCTCATTTCATAAAAATAAAATTTGCTATAATCTTCCTTCAAATCAAAATAATCAAGAGACTCCATACCAGACTTTTGATTATCAATCAAATTCTCCCAAATTATTTGACAATCAGTTTCTGAAAACTTAGCAACATCAACTATCACTGAAGCAATATGTGAATTCTTTTCTACATTTTTTGGCAGCACTGCTTTATTCATATAAAAATTTAGGTCTTGACACACATCCCCCGAACCATCAACAAATGTCCCAGTATCTCCAAAACACTGGCCAACAAAATCAAACTTATTATCAAAAACGGATAAATACGTTGGACCATGACTATGCCTAGTTAAATCTGTGCCAGAATAATTAAGATTCCGATAACTTGACAATCCCACTGTATTCAAATCACAAATAGGCAAATGCCAATTTGCATTAGGATTTCCTGCAACAAGATAATATTCACAAAAAGAATCTTCTTCAACTTTAGATTCTTCAACACAAGCACCATTTTCACAACCATTTGGACAATCTTGAACAACATCATTTATTCCATCATCAAAACAATAAGTTTCTCTCAAAGAGGTTCCATCTTCACAAACATCCCAAGATTTATGTCCACCTAAATCAGCATATCCTTTTTCATAAATATTTTCTCCTTCATCTGAATCCATGCAAGAAATTTCTTCAACTAATTCCCCCTCTGAACAAAGAAATCTTACTTTATAATTTCCACACTCATTTCCAAAATTCTTTTCACAAACAAACCCCTCAGTTGGACTAAATTTATTAATTTTTGTTGAAAAGGGATTCCGGAAAAATGCTTCATTGATAGAAAATCCGGAATTCTTAAAATCCGACCACAATAATCGCCCTTTTTTTCCACCATTCATCGCCAATTCAATATCAATAGGACTTTCTCCCCCACAAATATCCTCTCCATCTTTTCTTAATTTATCTAAACTTTCATCATCATAATCTCCCTTTCCATTATCCCTACTAAACCATTCAGTCCACCCATCGTTTATTGCTACACATGCTCCTTCAACACAACGATAAAGATATTCATAATCCTCCCTAGGATTGCAATTAATGTATTCAGCAGCTATAAAATTATTAAAATCTCCTTTTTCAACTGCAGCTTGATTGCAATATCGTTCTAAAAGCTTATCTTTTGAATTAAATTTTCCCATAGAGTTGGGTGAAGTAGCAATACAACTATCCTGTGAAGTTGATCCTCTATGAATAGCATTATTAATTGTTATTGATACACCTTTTTCATAAATATTTCTTCCCCCATCAGAATCCTCACAGGAAGATCCAGCAGTTGAAGAACATAAAAACCTTACCTCATAATCCCTACAAGAATCCCAAAAAGTATCTTCACAGACAAAACCTTCATTGGGACTAAAAGTTACAACATTATCAGTATTATCCAATCCTTTGAAAAAATCCTCACTCAACCTCATAGGGGGGGGCATATCTGAATATGTCCAAGTCACACTAGACTCTGAATTTTTAGTCTGAATGTCCAAAGGAGTTTCTCCTCGACAAACATTATAACCCTTGCCCCTTATTCTATCTAAAGTTTCGTCATCTTCATTATCTCTCCAACCACTCGAATCATCTGTATTATACCAATCACTCCAATAAGTAGTTCCACCATAAGAAGTATCGGGCATTTTTTCATTGCCACATTTAAATCTTACTTTATAATCTCTACAAGAATTCCCTGCATCACTCCTACATAAAAATCCTTCCTCAGGATTAATTGCTCTTATATTATCCTTATTCTCCGTATGCCTAAAATAATCATGATAATGAGTTTTCCCATCATTAAAATTTTCTCTCACATAATCTAAATATTCTGAATAAGACCACATTGCGCCAGAGTCAACATTTTTCACTTCAATATCAGTTGCCCTATATCCAGAACATACATCATAACCTTCTTTATTCAAACTAAACAAAGTTTCATCATCAAAACCATCAAACCCTTCCTCATCTGGAGTATCTCTATCATACCATTGAGTCCAAATTGAAGAATCCACTGGTGACACCTTCGTTGTACAGGCACCATTTTCACAAACATTTCCTGAGGGACAGGTTACTTCCCGAAAAGTTACTTTATCATCAGAACAATAATATTCCATTAAAGATGAATCTGAAACACAATAATCTTCTTTATTTCCATAACTATCTTCGACACTACCCTTACTATAAATATTTCCTCCATCTGAATCCATACAACCCTCCTCAACAACTTTTCCAGTTCCCTTAAAGATATCAAATAAACCTGCAGAAACAAAACTCAAAGACAACGCTACTATAAATAATCCAAATAATAATTTACCTCTCCTACTCACCATGAAAACAATTAGCTAATTCAACTTTATAAACATTATTAGTATTACCTATATTCGTTTTTTTACAATATCATTCAACCAAGCTTGCCACCGAGGAAAAACCTTATCACTAATAGGAATCCCAATTTCACCAATAACTTCATCACTAATTCTGTGGAATTCATGATTAGCCAAAACATTAAATGCAGCTTCTAAAATATCCAATCGCCCCGTTAGTTCACTGACCTTAACAATTTCCTCTTTCATTTTCGCACGAAGTAAGATATTATCATAAACAGCATCCCAATTTCCAGCCCAACCTTTAACCTTTGAAGCAATATCTTTGATGATTTCCGAATCTCCATTAATCATCGCGTCAGTCGGTTCTAATTCATCCATCTCAACATTATATTTCATTAAGTCAATAAAACCATTTTCCAATACCGGATCTTTAGTCCAATGCTTTCTAACTTCACTAATTTGCAGAATACGACGCCAAGAATTTAATCCATCAGCAGACTTAATTGGATTAGCAATACAAATTATATCTGTCGCTTTAAACGAAGTTGCAGGAACATTCAAATCATTTACAACCCTGTCATACACCCCATACGGTGAGGCACCATGAATTGTACCAGCTACAACATTTGCAAGAGCACCAACCCTCATCGCCTCATACAAAGCCCTTGCTTCACCTGAACGAACTTCACCAACAATCAAAGCAGAATCACCCAGACGCAAGGATGTCCTAATTCCATCATCTGCAGAAACTTCACTAGTTCCCTTCAATAAAGCAGAACGAACTTTCATCCGAAGAATATTAAATTTCAATTTTCGGAGAGATTCAATTGGAAGTTCTAATGAATCTTCAACAGTAATAATTCTATTTTTTGTGTTGATCTCAAGCATCAATGCACCAAGAAAAGCCGTTTTACCTGAAGAACGTGTTCCGGCAATCAACAGCGTCCTAGCCCCATCAATCAAAAAGCTCATCAGCCCAGCACCCAAGGGATTAATCATTTTATTTTTAATAAACAGCGGTAATGTCCAAGGCGATTCCCTATGACGACGAATAGAAAAAGCAAGCCCATCAGGAGACAAAGGGTTTTGAATAATCGCAATTCTCGCTCGGAGCCCCCCTTCAATTTCTAACTGCGTATCCAGAATAGGATTCGCTTCATCTAAAGGACGACCTGAAAGCATTCTAAACTTAGCAGCCCAAGAATCCGAATCTTCACGACTCGGCATAATATTTGTTTCACATTCCCCATACTCTCCATGTTTAATATAAATAGGTGTTTGTGAAATAGGAGCATTCAAAGAAATATCCTGAGAATTCTTATCCTGTAAAAGAATTTCAATCAGACCAAAACCAATCGTGTGACGGACCAAAATCTTAGCAAGCTTATTTATCTTCGAAAAATCTAAAGTAATCTTTTTGGACTGCGCCAAATCACGAATTAAATCCTTAGCAACATTAAAAAAAACTTGACGAGTCCTTTCAGTATCAGTAAACTCCTCCGCCTTCGGTTGATGTTCAATCAACACCCCCCTAGCCAAATTTAAAAGAGAATTCTCATCCTCACTCAAGGTACTCTCTGGTGGCGTAATATAATACATATATTTCGCCTCCTCTCTTTTCTTCAAAACAGTAACAGTACTAACATCATAATCTTGCGAATGGATATTATATTGACTAACCATCTCTGCATCATTAGGCAAATCAGCGACCAAACGAGTAAATGTAAAATTGGGGATAATATCTGGTTTGAAAATATAATGATAAATCTCTCTACTTCCCCTTCTGTAGGTGGAAATATGTGGAAGTAAAAGTTGAACAATCTTCGTCTTTTCAACCATATCAAAAATTCCTTCTAAAAATCTAATATAATTAGATTGATCCATTCTATACTGGGGGCCAACTCTATTCAAAGCAATCCTTGCCTCAATCAAAAATTTCTTCAACTCAGTATAAGCAAGAAAAGGATCTTTCTTTAAAATAGACATAAAACTAAACATGTCATTATACCTCTTCGCAAAAAAATCATCGCTGACTGTCGTCAACTTATCATGCGAAAGAATCTTCTCCTGACGATTGAAATAAGTATACAAACTTGCAATCTCTAAAAGATATCTAGTCTCATTATAATCATAATTATAATTCTTCTCCTGGACAAAAATAACACGAACAACATTTGAATTTTCCATCAAAGCGTCAACCGTTCTCTCCATTACCTCAGGATTATCGGACAAACTAGGAGAAAAAGGAGCACCTTTGTAATTAATATAAAGAATATCTTCGCTACCCTTCCTTTCAACCTCATACGAATACAACACCTTCTTTTCCGCCTCTACCATAATAAAAACAACTCAAAATAGTTTATATTAATTGTTGTGAATATCGCTAACAGGAAACCGGAAACCGCTTACTGCTAACTGCCAAAAAAATCTACTCTAGAAAAAACATAGCACACGAATTAAAGAGATTTGCAATATAAAACACAATAGCTCGCGGATTACACAGATTAAACGGATTAATATAAGCAAATTTTTAAATTAGGTAATTGATCATTATTCTTTTTTACTTATTCGTCATATCCGTTTTATCCGCGAGCAAAAATGCCTTTATTGTTTAATCCCAAAAATTCGTGTGCAAAATTACGTTAATGTTATTTGCCATACTGTATACACTACCCCAAACCAACAGCTAATAACTAAAGACTAACAACTAAAAAATTAGGAAATAATTAAAAACAAGTTTTCCCTAATTTTTCTATGACAGAGGTGACAAAAAATCCAGAACCAGCATATTCTGGAGGAAACATTAGAGATTTAGAAGAAATTCAAAGAACTCTAAAAGACAGATTAATTCTGGTAGGACAAAACTTAATTGATTTCAGAGACCAAACAGAGGACGATATACTTGAATTAAAAAAAGAAATTGAAGCTCTTAAAAAATCAACAGAGAAAGTTATTGACTTTATCGAAACCCTTTCTGGAGAATTTAATAAATTCGCAAAAAGAGAAGATTTAGAAATCTTGTCAAAACAAGCAAAAATGTTTCAACCAATGAATTTTGCGACAAAACAAGATTTGAAAAATCTTGCTTCCTCGATAGATACGACCGTTTCAAATGAAAAAGGGAGTGGATAATTTTTTCGTTAATAAATTTTTGCGATTTCCCAAGGAAGCAAAGATTTTAGTAAAAATTTAGCAAAAAAAGACTTAGAAGAATTCAAAAAAGAAATTCAAAACAATAAAACAGAATAAACAGCTTTATCTTAACTTGCCTTGGGCGGAGGCGGGTCGGGAGGTGGGCCGCATAACGATACAAAAAGGGAGCGAGCAATTTCATGTGATTTATTACATGCTATTTTATTCCTAGAAACCTTAAAAAAGAATAAATCACTCAATACAACATAAACAAAAGAGAATAAAAAAAATGACAGCATTTGAAGAAATAATGAAACTGAAAGGCCAAGGTAAAAGTGAAGGTGAAATCATCGCCACTCTCAGGGCCCAAGGAGTAAATCCCATGGAAATTTCTGACGCATTAAATCAATCACAAATCAAAGAAGCTGTATATGATACAGATCCAACAGCTGGAATGATGCCTTCAATTATGCAATCAGAAAAGGGGGAAGCTACTCCTGCACCAAAAGCAAACCAAGAACAACAACAACAACAACAAGCTTATGCTCCACAACCTTCAAGTCAGCCTCAAGCACCTCAAGCCTATCAGCCAACTCCACAAGAACAGCAACAACAACAAACTTATGCCCCACAAGAACAGCAACAACAACAACAAGCCTATGCTCCACAACCTCCAAGTCAGCCTCAAGCACCTCAAGCCTATCAGCCAATTCCACAAGAACAGCAACAACAACAAGCCTATGCTCCACAACCAACTTACGAGGCAGACCCGACCTACGGACAAAAATACGATCAGCCCTTAGCACAAGACAATTATCAAAATCAATACGGAGCTGACCAATATGCGGGAGAACAATACGACCAAGGCGAATATTACGATTCGGGATATCAAAACTCAACAGACACCATGATTGAAGTTGCCGAACAAGTCTTTGCAGAAAAAATGAAAAAACTTTCTCAAGAGTTAAAAAACATCTACGAATTCAAAACAATATACCAACAAAAAGTAGACAACCTTTCACATAGACTCGAAAGAATGGAAAAAAACTTTGATAAAATGCAACTTCAAATTCTTGACAAAGTTGGAGAATACGGCAAAGGAATAAATTACCTAAGAAAAGAACTCAACATGGTAGAAGATACAATGGGCAAGTTTACAGGACAAAAATAGTAATTTTTGTCCCCCGAAGGGCGACCAATTCCGCAATTAAAGGGAGTGGAGGATTTTTTCGTTAAGAAATTTTTGCGATTTACCAAGGGAGCAAAAATTTTAGTAAAAATTTGACAGGACAAAAATAGTAATTTTTGCCCCCGAAGGGCGACCACTTCTACCATTAAATCTTATATCGATATTTAGTACACTTTTTCAAGATGGAACATTGAAATTCCAACACTTCTCTCGTTCCGAGAACATTCATTTATTTTATTTTTCCTTTCGCTCACAATTATTTGCCTACTCTCTGCAATTTCTTGCAGGAGTAAACGACGAAGCGTTTACGATAGAAGAGGTACTTGCAAACAAAAATTTATTACAAAAATCAGTGAAGCGTACTTGCCAATTTTTGTTTGTTTTTCCATTTTTTCTCTGTTTTGGAAGAGCTCGCGCCAGCGCGAGATTTCCGATAAATTTTTATTATAGAATCCATTTATCACTAGGTGTTAGATTCAATGGCCTAGTATCTAGGCCATTTTATATTATGTTTTCTAGAATTATATAATTTTGCAAAAACCTCAAACAAACAACCTCGGCCTTTGTAATACTAATTCAAAATCCCTAACGGCCTGAGAATCAGGTTCTCGCACAACGGTTCGCCGGTGAGGCGATTTTAATCCTGCCGTGTGCGGATTAAAATCGTCGTGAGTGTAATAAATTTATAGAAACATTGTCGCAGTTAATCGCAATTCATCTCCACTATAAAAACGCATTCCCAATAATTTTTATAAGCGACGAATGTCCAGCCTAAAGGCATGAAGATTTCTTGCTCGAGAAGTTAATCATCCATACCAATACTAATTGACTTTTTCTTCTTCTTCTTATCATCCTTCTCTTTCCCACCAAAAACAATAGCAGCCATTACTAGACCAAAGACAACAAAACTAAATACATACCAACCATACATTCTAAACCAGTAACCAATACCAGTACTATATCCAAAACCAGTAAACCAACTTGCTCCAATTAAAGATTGGATTACAATAATAATCAACATTGCACCAACAATTACAGTTGCCCATTTCTTAAGGTTCTTATTCTCTTCAAAATCAAAGAATAACCCTAATAAGATAATACCTACAACAATCATTGCTAAGACAACACCCATTCTAGGGAATATTTCTCTAAAGAAATATGATACAAAATTCATCTGTAAAGCCATTAATGAAACTGAAAGTGCTAAAATAAAATTAATCCCCCTATTCGCAAAAATTCCTGTCTTAATTAGAATCCCATAAGTAATTGCGAAAATCAAGAAAAATGGTAATAGATAACTAAAAACTCCATTCTGTTCTAACGTATATAGAATATTTCCGATAGTCCCGCCTGTCGAAAGTCCATAAGAAGCAAGAGCTATAATACCACCTAACATACCAAATCAAGTCCAAATTTGTTTATATAGTTTTTTATTCAAAAGTGTATAGATTGTCAACTGCAAATGACAAATTGATAACCACAATATAAAAACAATCTAGACTTCTTTAGTAAAAATCCCGGCAGCTACCACGACAACCCATGCACGCGTCGCAAGTAATAATCCAAAATGTTTTAATAATTTAATATAGTTAAACACTATTCACAAAAGATTCTATACAAGATAGAAATGCCTAAACAAAAATTAACTACTAGCCGCTGCCTCAACTTTCGGCTTAACAAGAACAACTGCAATAACTACTCCAATCAAGGCAATAACTAAAAAGTTAGTCCAGAATACACCACTCCAAGAAGAATTAAATAAAGCACTAAACACCTTCACAAGCCCAGTAGCTATAGGACTTCCAACTCCAGTTGCCCATAACACAGCAAACAAAACAGCAAGGCCAACAATCCAACCCATTGGCTTCATCATTCCTTTAGGCAATTCCCCTTTACCAGACACAAATCCCCAAAGCATTAACGCTACAAATATAATCACAAGACCAACAGTCATGAATTGAATCAAATTGGCAACAATAATTTTAGGAAACACGGCTCCAACAAAAATCAAAGCAATAACTAAAGACAAAATAGCATGAATTTGTGTTTTGTCTCCTTCTTTACCAAAAATATTAATCTTTTCAAGAATAGCATAAGTCAAAACAAACATCAACACAAGTGGATACAAGAAATTGGTCATTAACGAACTTTGTAGTATATTTGCCATAGATTAAGACTGTAAAAATGATTTAAATATATTTGCATAGCAGAAAACCGTCTACGGTCAACGGTCAACGGTTCACGGTTTACGGTCAACGGTCTACAGTCTACGGTCAACGGTTCACGGCAAACGGCCCTACTTTAATTTAAGCCACATACAGAAATTCGTAAAATTGTTTCCCAATCAATTTTACCTGCCCGAATTTGTGGCACCTATAAACCCAAGCGAATAGGGATTAAATTACGCAACCCTACTTTAATTTAATCCACATACAGAAATTCGTAAAATTGTTTCCCAATCAATTTTACCTGCCCAAATTTGTGGCACCTATAAACCCAAGCGAATAGGGATTAAATTACGCAGCCCTACTTTAATTTAATCCACCAATTAGTTTTCCTAGCAAAAGGATTAAAACCAGTAAGGATAAATGCAACTGCCAAAACCAAAATAACAACCAAAGCATTAGTCCAAAAAGAGGAACTCCAATCAGAAGTAAACAAAGCCGTCAAAACCTTTTGAAGCCCATCTACAATTCCAGAACCAAATCCAGTAGCCCACAGAACAGCAAAAACAACTCCACCAAAAATCAAAATCGCAAATGCCTTGTGAATCTTCCTACCTTCTCCATCTCCAACACTCAAATCCTTATTCCCAGAAATGAATCCCCACAACATCAGAACAACAAATACAACAAACAAACCAACAGTCATAAATTGAACCAAATTGTTAACAATAATCGTAGGGAATACCGCCCCAACAAAAATCAAACTAATAACAAGCGAAATAATAGCATTAACCTGCGTCTTATCATCTCCCAAAATCTTAGTCTTCTCAAGAATCGCAAACAGAAGCACAAACATTAGTAACAAAGGATACAAAAAATTCACCATCAAATCAGCCTGTAATATATTTACCATATAATATAACTGTCAAAATCATTTAAATAAATTGCTGTAGAATCGCTTACCACAGACTGCATACTACAAACCGCAATATTCTACAAATCAGATTCCAAAACTAGAGTGTAATCACGAAACCCATTATTTCTATAAAAATTAATAGCTAACTCATTTTGAGCCGTAGCTTCAACCCTTACCTTACCAACATTCTTAGCCTTGCACCATTCAATAAATTTAGCATACATTTTTCCACCTATCCCACTAGACCTAAACTTCTCCAGAACAAATGTATTCTCAAGCTCTGCAACCACTGGCAATTTCCTATATTCTTCAGCTTTTGTCAACCCACCACACAAATAACCAACAATCTCATTATTAACAAGTGCAACAAAAACAAATCCCTCATCCACAGAAATCCTATCAGCAAAATATTTTGTACCAACCTCGCTAAAAGTCCAATTCAAATCCAACAAAGAATCCCATTCTTCATACTCCTTCTCAAACAACTTAAGATTCAACTCTTGAACTCTAACCAAATCATTAATAGTTGCCTTTCTAATATCAACATCCATAACAATAGATAGTTCCTAAAGATATAAACCTTTTCACCTGCCCCGTTTTAGTCTATTTTTGTATTTAGACGCCGTTAAATCATTTTGCCGCGTACTTCCCGTACGCAAAAAATTATTTAACAAGTATAAATAAAAAAGAGGCAAAAACAAATTTAAATTAAATCTACGTCTGCAAGATCATCTGTAAGGTCGCTCTCTTGTTGAGCAGGCATGGCAGCTTGATTAATAATACAAATATCACTCATTGCACGAACAAACTTATGAGGAATAATTACACCCTTAGCACCACCAAATAAAGAAGCTAAAGTAGAATCAACTTTAATTCTCCAGCCATCAACCTTATTCTCGTATAAATTTGCTTCTTCGATTTCACCGAAGAAATTTCCACCATCAGTAAAAACTCTTGTTCCGATAACATCTGTAACTTTTCTAATTTGCATAACCAAGATAAACTGATTTTATTTATATAGTTTTCCATACTTCTAGTGTAACTTCCAACCTAAAAGAGCCATTCAGCCCTTTAATTGAATGACAGTTCACGGTCTACAACCTACAGTCTACGGTCAACGGTTTACGGTCTACGGTTTATGCTTTACGGCTCCCAAGCAAATTATTATAAAATAACACCTCTATAATATACAATGATAAACAAGAAGGAACTATTTGCAATCCTAAGCACTACATTAGTTCTGGCAACAGTAATCTCACTTTTAGAGACTTGGACCATCTTCTTCATAACTGCAGGGATAGTTCTGGCAGTTATCCTAATCAACGTAATAGCCAAAAAAATCATGGGATATATGTTCCAAGCAGAAGTTGAAGTTTCCTTATGGGAATTCAAAAGAATGATTTACTATAACCCAATCAAAAAGACAATGCACGGTCATAAACCCCACCATCAAATGAGAAACAAATTCCCAGCAGGATTCTTCATGCCCCTAATCATAAAATTCCTTTCCGTCGGCCTAATCAATTGGATGGCTTGCTTGACCTTTGACGTAAAAGCAACAGTCCACAGAGCAGCAAGAAAATGGGAAGTCTTCCAATACTCACAAGTGACAGAACAAGAAATGGCCTGGATTGCCTTCATGGGAATAATTGCAAACATATTCTTCGCAATAATTGGATACATGATAAACGCCCCCCTATTTGCAAAACTAAATCTAACATATGCCTTTTTCTCATCAATTCCACTAGGGACACTTGATGGAACAAAAATGTACTTTGGAAGAAGAGGTCTCTGGGTGACAGCAATGGTAATTACTTCTATGGGTGTTGTTGCAAGCATGGTAATAGCGTAGGCGAGTTTTTAGTCATTAGTTATTAGTCTTTAGAAAAAGTCAGAATCACCCTTGAATAACCACGAAGTTTTATAATTCGGCATACTTTCTTCTAGTTGACAGAAATCAACCCCCCAGGAATACATTATAGAGTTCATCAGTCTAAGATGGGTAGAAAAATTAAGTTTCCGTAATAAAAATTAGGGAGGCGAAAGAGAACTCCTATTTTACTAATAACTAAAAACTAACAACCAATTACTTTACAATGAAAGAACTACAAGGAATAAAACCAAGAAAATATCAAGAAGATATCGCAAATACCTGTATAGAAAAAAATACCCTGGTAGTATTACCAACCGGTCTCGGAAAGACCTTAATTGCCCTAATGGTAGCAATTGACAGAATCAAAAAATACCCCTTACAAAAAGTACTCGTTCTTGCCCCAACAAAACCCTTAGCAGAACAACATATCGAATCCTTTAGAGAAAAACTCCCAGAAGGCTGGGCAGACTTGCAACTTTTCACAGGCTCAGTAAAAGCAGAAAAAAGACAAAAAATATGGGAAACAGCAACAATAATTTTCTCAACCCCCCAATGTGTTGCAAACGACCTAAAAAACGGATTATACAACTTACAAGACGTTTCACTCTTAATTGAAGATGAAGCACATAGATGTGTAAAAAACTACGATTACACCTACACAGCAAAAAGATACTCCCTCGAAGCAAAAAATCCAAGAGTTATGGGACTAACCGCTTCTCCCGGAAGTGATGCAGAAAAAATC
>JAQICZ010000045.1 GCA_027858295.1 Nanobdellota archaeon
CATTTTTTCCATGTCAAAATCAATCCTTGAGCCTAAGATAATTTTATTTTTGTAAAGATTTTTTAATTTATATAAACAATTTTCAGCAGAAAGATTTGTTGCTTTTGCAATATCAATTATTTTTGTCCTACCATTTTTTTCAAGTTCTTTCAAAATTTTCATATCTTTATTATCAATTTTCGGAATATTAATTGAATCTTTCATAGCAAATTCTTTTTCAGTTTGTTTTATGTCAAATTCTTTTAATGGGAAAAAATCAAATGAGATTGTTAAAAAAGTTGAGTAACTTTGAATTATATTTTTATGATTATTAAGAAATTCACCAAATTCTTTTGCAAATTCTGATTTGTTTTTGTAAACACAATCAAAACCTAAATGAAAATCTCCAAGAATATCAAAATAAGTTAGAATCTTTTTATTTTTTCTTAATTCCTTCCTCAGAGACTTTTTTTGTTCATTTGTGCAGTTTAGTCTTAACCAGACAACGATAAATTCTTCAAACCCTAAGGCCGGATAATTGAAGATTGTTGCATATTTTTTTAAAATTCCAGAGGATTCAAGTTTCTTTAAGCGATATTCTGCTTGGTCTCGCGAGATCCTACATGCTTTAGCTACTGTTGTTAAGGGTTCTCGATAATTATGATATAGATATGATATTAATTTTTTATCTATTGCATCAAATTGGAGTTCCATAAGATTATATTAGAACGATTGTTTATATGTTTTACTAATTTGCTTCAATATATTACTAGAAATTCTATTATCTCCGGAAAATTTAGGGAGAGTATTAATATATTATAAAAGGTTATAAAAATTATGAAAAAAAGAATATCCTTAGATTGTGATGGAGTAATTGCTGATGTTCGAGGTTTTTTTAGTAATTACTTTTCTAATCATTTTGGAGAAAGGCCGTCTGAAGAATTGATGGGAGCCATTATCGGAAACAGGTTGCAAAAGTATTCACAAGAAATAGGATTAGATTATGGGGAGTTATCAAATTTTATGAAAGATTATAATCAAAAATTATTTACTTCTTTGTCTGATTTAGAACCTATTAAAGGTGCAAGAGAAGGTATAGAGAAGCTTCTTCAAGAGGGAATGGACGTACGCGTTAACTCATATAGACCTTCTGTTTACGGAGGGATTAATCAAGATATTAAACAGATTACCCAAGAATGGTTTAGAGAAAATGGAATTTATATTCCTTTTGCTTTAGCAGAGAGTAAAAAAGCTAAAATAGATTCTATTAATTATGGGAGATATTCTTTTCATGTAGATGATGATTCTGCTATTCTGGATGATATCACTTTTAAAATTGAACCAATACTCTTTAATCAAGAACTTAAGCAGAAAAATAGAAAATACTCTTCTTTTGATTCATGGAAAGAATTGACTAAATATTTAACAGGAGAACAATATGGTTCTGAAAAATAATGTAAAAAAGTTATTGAGCAAAGAATGGGAATGGTCGTGGAATGGAGGGGCTCCTTATTATTTATTGGATATTCTTTTTTTAAGACCCACTCAAAAATATATGGCAGAAGTAAAACATCTTAATAATTACAGTTTAATTGCTTCTAGTCATGGGAGAAAAATTTCAGCATATATAGTGAAAGAAAAAAACTTCTATAAAAAGTGTAATTCCTATTTGCGTAAAAACATAGATAAATATATATTAGGATATAAGCAAATTCTAATAAACACACAAAAGGTGATCGATAGTTATAGAACTCAATTTATGATAAATAAAAATGTTCCTATTGATTATAAGGAATTAGTTTTTTTGTCAGAATTGTTAATAGAGAATATTAAACTATATCTTATATCTCAACCAGAATTAATGGACGTTCTAGGTGATGAACTTTATAAAAAAGTTAAAAAATTAAAGTTTGAAAATGTAGAACAAAATTTGGCTAAATTACTCCAGCCACAAAATACCATTTTAAATCACAAAGAGAATGAACAGAGAAAACTTATAAAAAAAATTAAAACTGGGAGATTCTCTAAGAAAGAGAAAAATAAAGAAATATTTAATTTTTATTGGAAGTATAGATCTTTTTTTATGATTGATTTAAATGCAGACATAGAAAAAGAACTTCAGTTGCTAAAAAAAGAATTAAACAATAAATTGGGTAAAAGAAAAAATAAAGATATGAAAAGATTGAGTGAAGACCTTCCAAAAGAAATTAGTAATTTAATAAACTATATACAAGAAGTAGGGAAAATTAGGCTTGAAGGCAAAAATACTTGGATGAGTTTGACATTATTAATTATTAATCTAATTCAACAGATTTCTAAAGAAAATTTTATTTCAATGAATTTCTTAGAAAATTATCATTTTACTGAAATAATTAATTTTTTGAAGACAAAGAGGTTAAATAAAGGAAAGGAAAATGGAGAGAAAAATCTTTTTGTCTTATCTCAAAATAAAATTTCTCAGTATAAAGGAAGCGATTTTATTAAATTAAGCAAACTAATTCAAGGGACTATAAATGAGGGTGATCAAGTAGAAGGCAATGTTGCTTTTAATGGAAATGTTAAGGGTACTGCATTTATAGTAAAATTTCAAGATAATTTATCTGAGAAAATTAAAGAGATAGCAAAAGTGGGCAATCCAATTCTAATTGCAGAACAGACAATCCCGTCTTACCTCCCCTTAATTGAAAAATCTAGGGGGATAATTACAAACGAAGGAGGAATCCTTAGTCATGCTGCAATCATTTCAAGGGAGTATAAAATCCCTGCCATAATTGGAACTAAAATAGCAACTCAAGTTTTTAATAATGGAGATAAAATTATTTTGGATGCAGATAAGGGTGTTGCATACAAAGACAAAGAAGAAATATCCTCAAAAGAAAAAATAACTTATTACATTGTTCCAATAAAAATAGGAAAATTAGGAGTTGTTGGTGGAAAGGCGAGAAATACTGCAATTTTAAAAGATATCCATAGTTTGCATATCCCTGAAGGAATAGTATTGACAACAAAATTGTTCTCAGAAATTATAGGAACTAAAAATGTTTCAAATAAATTAAAAAATTCACAAAATAAGGAATCTTTAATTAAATTAATACATAAAGAAATAGAAAAGTATTCTATCTCACCGGATTTGATAAAGAAGTTAAAAAGTTTATTGCAGGATAAGAAAAAGATAATTGTTAGGAGCTCTGCGACAATAGAAGATTCAAGTAAGAAAAGTTTTGCTGGACAATTTGTAAGTAAAGTTGTTTCTGTGGAAAACATTGAAGAGGCAATTAGAGAATGTTTTAAGGGAGCTTTTTCTTTAAATTTATTATCTTATATTAAGAATGTTAATGAGTTAAGTTTGGCTTTGTTAATACAAGAATATAAAGAGGTTGATAAATCGGGAGTTGCATTTAGTATAAATCCCACAAATAATTATCCAAATGAAATTATAGTCGAAGCGGTAAAAGGGGGCTGCGATAAGTTGGTTAGTGGAAATGTAACTCCAGAAACTTTGAGATTGCAAAAAAACAGTAAAAAAAATCCAAAAAGCAATATCTTATCAAAAAATGAATTAAAGATATTGAAGAAAAAAATAAAGTTAATAGAAGAAAGTTTTAGAACAGCAGTAGATATAGAATGGGGATTTGAAGGGAAAAAACTTTGGATTTTCCAAACAAGAGCAATAACGACTATTTAATTACAGAAAATAATTCTCGGTGAAGCGGACAAATTATCCGAAGGATTAAGAATTTCCCTATTACTGAAAAATTTGTGTGGAATTAAGTGAAATCTTTTATCTCTGGTTATGGAAAATTTAAATTTAGTTTGTCGAATAGAAGAGGTTTCTATATTTCTGCCCTTTAACAAAACTCTATTTGTCTTAAGGACTCTAGGTTGATCTTTCGTATTTTTAGAATGAGAAGAGAAGTTGAGATTTAGGTGACCCAGGTGGCTACAGGTTAAATCTAATTCATTAGATTTAATGTCTCAATTTGATATAAAAATAAGGTTATTTTATCAAGCTTTCACCAGTCATTTCTTTAGGCTGTTTGATGTCTAGAATTTTTAATATTGTTGGAGCAATATCTTGTAATCCTTTGTTCTTTTTTAGTCTAGAGTTTTTTAGTGTGGGATTATTTGATATAAGTATACATGGAACAGGATTTAATGTATGCGAAGTTTCCCAACCTTTTCTTTGGTCTTCGGCATTTCCGTGATCGGCTGTGATTATTATGTCGTAGTTTTGTTTGAGTCCTTCTTCTACTATATGGTTTAGGGCGTTGTCTACTTCTTCGCAGGCTTTTTTTATTGCTGGAATTTTCGCGGTGTGGCCTACCATATCGCCGTTTACAAGGTTTGTAATTATTAAATTGTGTTTGTTTGTTTTTATTTCTTTTACTAGTATTTTTGCAATTTCTCTAATTGACATTTCTGGTTGTAGGTCGTATGTTGAAATATTTGGAGATGGAATGATTATTCGTTTTTCTCCCTTGTTTGGTTTCTCTATTTGAGAATTGAAGAAGAATGTTACATGGGCGTATTTTTCTGTTTCTGAGATTCTTAATTGTGTTTGTTTGTTTTTTGCGATGATTTGTCCAAGGTTGTTTTTTATTTCGGGTTCATGGAATACGACTGCTGTTTTTATGGGTCTGTAATATTCTGTCATTGAGACATAGAATGCGTTGATTTTTTTTCTTTTGAAATGTTTAAATATTATATCTGAGAGAGCTCTTGTTAGTTGTCTTGCTCGGTCTGTTCTGTAGTTGAAGAAAATTACCGAGTCTTTGTTTGATATCCCATTGTAGTCAATTTTTACTCTTGGGATTATGAATTCATCTGTTATATTTTCTTTATATGATTCTTTTATTGTTTTGATTTCATCTGCGAACTTTATTTTAGAAGAACCCAGGGCGATTGCATCATAGGCCTGTTTTGTTCTTTGCCATTTTTTGTTTCTGTCCATTGCATAGTATCTTCCTGAGATTGTTTGGATTACTCCTAGATTTAGTTTGTTTAATTTTTTTTGTATCTTTTTGATGTAGGTTAGTCCCTTATTTACTGGAGAATCTCTTCCGTCTGTGAAGAGGTGTAGGTCTACGTTTGTGAAGTTTTTTTGTTTGCATAAATCTAATAGTGCGAATAAGTGGTCTAAATGGGAATGCACCCCTTCTTCTTGGATTAGCCCCATAATGTGTAGGGCAGAATTATTTTTTTTAGCATTTGAGATTGCTTCCAGAAATTCTTTTTTTTTGAAGAAGGATTTGTTTTTTATTGATTTGTTTATTCTAGCCAGTGATTCGTCTACTATTCTACCTGAACCAATTGTCATATGTCCTACTTCTGAATTTCCCATATATCCTTTTGGAAGTCCAACAGATCCATTAGAAGCTTTAAGTAAAATGTTTGGGTAATTTTCCATTAAGTAATCAGTGTATGGTGTTTCCGAATTTGCTAGGGCATTGTGTTTTTCACTTTTACGATATCCCCATCCATCACGAATAATCAGCATCACCTTTTTCATAAAGATATTAGGTATAGGGGATTTTTAATAGTTTAGTTGAAGTTTAATAGTCTGATTATTTGAGATATAAATTTTTATAAATTAGTCTTTAGTCTTTTTATTATGGTAAAAGAAATTAAAATGAAAGGTATATTTGTTGTAATTGGAGGTTTATCTGATGGTGAAGTCCGACAGCTCGGGGGCAAGACCCCTTTAGAAGCTGCGTACACGCCAAATCTGGATTTTTTAGCCACTAGGGGTCAGATGGCCAATGTCTATCCTATTAAGCAGGGGTACGTGCCGACAAACAAGGAGTCTATTCTTTCTTATTTTGATAATGAGGCTGATGCTGCTAGTCTTGGTTGGCTTGAGGCTAGAGGGGCTGGTTTGGAGCTTTCGAATGGAGATTTGGCGTTGAGGGTAAACCTTGGGACAATTAATTCGATTGAAAATGGTGAAATTATTGATAGGCGTGCTGGAAGGACTTTATCTTTTAAGGAATCAAAAAAACTTTCAAAGGCGATTAATAAGATGAATTTTCCTCATGAGTTTGAATTTGTCATGACTCAAGGTCATAGGGGTGTTCTTGTTTTTCGTGGGAATTATTCGGATTCTATTGTTGGTAATGATTTGACTTATTCAAAGGGAGTTAATCAATGTATAGATAAGATTTCTTATTGTGCTGCTAGGAATAAAGATAAACTTTCTTTGGATACGGCTGAAATATTGAATGAATTTATTTACGAGGCACATGTTATTCTAAATGAGCATTCTGTTAATAAGAAAAGGCGTAGTCGTGGTCTCTTACCTGCTAATTATTTGTTTGTTCGTGGCGGAGGAGTAGCAACACCTAAGCTTAAGAGGCTAAAACATTGGGTGTCTTGTGCTTATAGCCCTGTTTCAAAGGGCATCTCAAAATATTCGGGAATGAAAACTTATCCTTTCAAATATCCTAAGTTGAAGGGTATTGATGTTTACAAAAATCTTTGGGACGGACTTCGTTTAGGGATTGCACATTCTCAAAAAATAATAAAGAAGAATATGAAGAAGGAAAATTACGCTTTTGTTTATTTCCCAGAAGTGGATGTGTGTGGTCTTGATAATAAGCCATTTGAGAAGAAAGCTATTTTGGAATATTTGGATAAGACATTCTTTAGGTTTTTGTCAAAGCTTGCAACTATGAATAATTTGAAGGTCGTTGTGACTGGAGATTGTACTACGGTCTCAAAGTTGAAGGCTCATTCTTCTGATCCTGTGCCTATTATGCTTTATGATGGTCAGCTTCCACGAGAAAGGAAGTATTTTAATGAGATTTCTTCAAGAAAAGGGGTATTGAAAAGAATGGTTGGTTGTGATTTGTTGAAGCGTGTTGGATTCCGGTAAGCAGACTGTAAACCGCAAACTGCGAACAATTTGCCGTTAACTAAGATTTGCTGTCACTCTTGGGGAATTAGTCAAATTTTAGTCAAAATCATCCATTCACTCTAATTATGAAAACGGTCGTCCTAAAGGGTATCATAAAATTGAAGATATTTGTAAAATATGACTTCAATGTGAAGACATGTTAATATATTATCACAATCTATTAAAAGTGAAAGGATTTCTTGGTATTATGATTACATATAAGGATATTTATGAAGCAGCTAAGAAGGAGAGATATTCTGAGAATTTGCAACCAATTTCTAAGGGATTTGTAGGGGATGTCTCTAAATATCTTAAAGAGAAAAAAGATGCCGCTTCCAAGGGGGGGCAGGTTTTTTCTGACGCTTTAATTAAGACAAAAAAACAACTTGAAAATGCAATTACTTTGTTCCAAGAGCTTCTTAGACGACGAAGAAAGAAAATCTTGAACTTAGTCTTGATTGCCTCTGATACGGGAATCTCAAAACAGGACTTTGAAAATATGCTGCTTGTGGAGAAAGGGCTTTTTGAGGATTTGATTAAGTGTATTGAGAGGTCTGATAAGAAGTTAAATGAAATGCTTAGCGGTGAGAGAGATGATGAGTTAAATGGAAATTGTTTGATTGTTTTTACTGAAGAAGTTGCCGACTTTGTTGCTCCTACGGGTGAAACTTTTGGACCTTATACTGTTGGGCAGTTTGCAAATATTCCGAAGGAAATTGCCAATATTTTTGTAGAAGATAAAAAAGCAGAACTTCGAGATAAATAATATTTTAAAAAAAGGTTACATGTTAAATTTTCAATAAATTATATTCTCCCTTGGGAAATCGAATAAAGTTTTTAACGTAAAATCATCCACCAGATAATTCTCTTTTGAAATTTTCCCAAGGATTTCAAAAATGGCTAAAAATTGTCCACTCCCTCTATTTGAGAGGCCATTCACATTTGATTATGGCTAAGAACCATTTGCTTTGGCTTATGGGAAAACAAAGTAAACTTTGTTTAGCCGAAAATTTCAGACAGGTCAAAATCCTTGTGGACAACTTTACGGGCGATTGAAAACCCTTGGAAAAGTTTTCAATGTAAAGTCGTCTGGGCAAAGTTTTGACGAAATTTTGTATTAGCCATTCGCTTGAGAATATGGCTAGAAACCATTTGCTTTGGCTTATGGGAAAACAAAGTAAACTTTGTTTAGCCGAAAATTTCAGACAGGTCAAAACCCTTGGGAAAGTTTTGACGAAATTTTGTATCGGAAACGGCTGCCCTTGTGGGTCATAACGTCGAAGGAATTCGTATTTTAATGGAATAGTTTTGATATAAAGACATATGAAATAGATTTCATATTAGTATTGCAGTTTTTGATATTTATCCTGCAGTTTTCAATAGCGTTTATAAAGAACTGCTAGCTTTATACAGTATAGTTGTTTAATTCGACTTGAGGAGTAAAACTCCGTGATTTTGTTAAAATCACTTTGATCCTCGGATTTGTTTAGCAAATCCATTTGAATATCATTCGCGTCCTGCGTATGAGAAAACAAAATCTTAGATTTTGTTTAGCGAAAAACATTTTTAGGCAATAGGAAAAGCCTGGAAAATCTTTTTTGCTCATAAAATATTTAAGGAGATAAAAAATAAAATGATAAAAAATTTAACAGTTGATAATTTTGAGAAAGAAGTTGTTAATTCAGAGACCCCTGTCATTATTGATTTTTTTGCAGATTGGTGTGGACCTTGTCAAATGATGAAGCCTACGTTTGAAGCTGTAAGTCAAGAATATGAAGGTAAGTTGAAGTTTTTGAAATTAGATACTCAGACAGAATCAGGTCTTGCTATGAAATTCGGAGTTCAGGGAATTCCAGCATTTGCAGTTGTTAATAATGGCAAAGAAGTTGCACGATTTGTTGGTTATATGGGTGAAGATGATTTCAAATCGAAGATTAATGATGCCTTGAATAAACTATAATTATATTTTTATATTTTTATTTTATAGTTTTTTATTTTAGTAAATAAAAAAAATGATAAATTTTGCATGTAAACAATTTGATTTAGAAGAAATAGTTAAGTGTAGTCTTGGCTTGACGAAGTCGGAATATCGGCTTCTGAAATTCTTAATAGCAGATGATAAGCAATTTACTACAGATGAATTGGCTGTTGCTTTGAAATTGGATAAGTCGACAATTCAAAGAGGTGTTAAAAGCCTTCATAGTAAGGGGTTGGTTACAAGAGGTCAGATTAATCAATCAGTGGGTGGTTATGTGTTTTTGTATAGAATAAAGGGTAAAACTCATCTTAGAGCAATAGTTACAGATATTATTGATGGTTGGTCTGAAGGTGTAAAAAAAGAGATTCAAAAGTGGTAAGTTTTATTAATAATTTTATTTTAGTATTGTTATGAAAAAGAGAAATACTGGTGCATTGATTTTTTTAGTTCTGGGTTTGTTAATATTGATTGTGAGTTCTATGGCTGGTTGGAAGTCTTTTTTGGGTTTTTCAATTTATTCTATTCCCTTAGTTATTTTGGGTGTTGCAATTTTGTTAAATAAAAATGAAGATAAGATTGAGAGAATTAGACATTTGAAAATTATGAGAAAAGATTCGAGAGAGAATTAATTGAAAAGGAGGCTACAATATGATATATGGTAAAAAATAATTTTTTGGTTGCGACAACTGATGACATTGCTGGAAGTAAGGTTATTGAAGTTTTAGGAGTTTGTCGTGGTAATACTGTTCGTTCTAGAAATATTGCAAGAGATATTGGTGCTGGTTTTAAGAATTTGGTTGGTGGTGAGATTAAGACTTATACAGAGATGGCTAATGCTGCAAGAGATGAGGCTTATAATAGAATGGTAAATGACGCAATTAATATGGGAGCTAATGCAGTTGTTGGGATGAGATTTTCGACTTCAATGATAATGCAGGGAGCTTCTGAAATGATTGCTTTTGGTACTGCTGTGAAGCTCAAGTAGTTTTTAGATTAAGTTGATTATTTTTTTATTATTCTTTTTTGCTTATTCTCCCAATTTTGACAAAAAACATAATTATTTCTAAATCTTAACATAACTTACATAACCTGAAAAAATTGTTCGCTCCGCTCATATAAATTTTGAATTATCGCCGCTGGCAGAGGCAAATAGTGTAAATTATTTTTTTAAAATTGATGGTATTTTTCTGTTTGAAATATAATATTTGCCCCTGACGGAGTCGATAATTAAAGTGTCTTTATTTTGAGCGGTAGCGAAGGTCT
>JAQICZ010000062.1 GCA_027858295.1 Nanobdellota archaeon
GCCAGCGGCGATAATTCAAAATTTATATGAGCGGAGCGAACAATTTTTTCAGGTTATGTAAGTTATGTTGAGATTTAGAAATAATTGTGTTTTTGGTCAAAATTGGGAGAAGAAGCATATTATTAAATTGATTTCAATAAATCGTCTGATTATTGAAATTTATTTGATGATATAAATAAAACTCCGTGAATTTTATGAATTCACTCCGGTCCTCGAAATTTATGTAAAATTTCTGCGAAAAACATTTCTTTCAGAAATATTTAAAGAAACAAAATTGAAAAAAATTAAATTTTTTCCATGTCTTTCCAGGCCAACTCAAACATTTGTTCTAAAGCAGCTGCGAAGAATTCAGTGTTAATCCAAACTCCAACGTCGTAGTTAGGATGGAATTTTTCATCATCTAGAAGCATGAACATTAATTGGTTCCCGTCAATGATTGTAAATCTTGCTTTAATGTCTTTTAGGTTTCTTACATCTGCAACTTTTGCTAATTCTTTAGCTACTTCCAAGTTGTTGTTATCAATTGGCGCAGCAATTCTAATAGTTACTCCTCTCTTCTTTACTTTTTCTAAAGAAGGCAGTAAAGCTTCAAGTTTTCTGCTTAAACCTTCAGCAGTTGTTACGATTGTTATTGTGTCTTCAGCATCTCTTACCATCATATCTAAATGGTTGTATAAATTTTGTCTTCCCTTTAAGCTACCTGATAAATCTGAGGGTTCAACGAATTTTATTCCTTTAGTAAATAATCCGTTTAATTCTTCTAGAACTTCATCTCCCTTTAGTGTTTCTAATCTTTTTGTTTTGTCTTTAGCTTCATTCATTAAATTTTTCTTTACTCTTTCAACAACTTCATCTGGTCTTAAAGCGACGAATTTGATTGGTTTACCAATCTTCATTATAATAAATCCTTTTTTCTCTAAAGATTCTAAAATATCATAAGTTCTTGATCTTGGAACGTCAGAAATATTCGACAATTCACCTGCTGTAGAAGTACCTCTTGATAGAAGAGCTGTCCATACTTTTACCTCATATAAATTCAAATCAAAAATCTTTCTTAGTCTGCTTAAAAATTCATCTTTAACTATCATTTTCTATACAGGATACAAGAGAATTTCCTTTTTAAATATTGCTATCTTCTAATAGTAATGATGGGAGGTTACTCCTCCGTAGTATTGCGTTTTGGAGGATTAGTAACAGCAAACCGCAAACTGCTTACAGCAAGAAATAAAAAGACATTAATTTCATTTTACTAAGAAAGAGCCTAGTTTGCCTTTTATTTTGAACTCGATTTTATCAGATGCTTCTAATTCTGAATCTGTGAAGTCTAATGATACTGCACCAGTCCTCTCCTTTAATGATTCTAGCTGGCCTGACAGGATTTCTTTTAATTCAGGGGAATATATAGTCAAAGCAATTGAATCTTCTTTATTTAGTCCTATATCCTTTCTAGTTGATTGGACTTTTCTTGATAATTCTCTTGCAAAGCCTTCAGCTTCTAGTTCCGGAGTTAGATTTAGGTCTAGTTCAACTTCTAAATCTGTATCATTATAAGATTTTTCTGCGAAAGATTTAACATTTAATTCTTGAACTATAATTGATTTTAATTCATCTGATAATTTTACTTTTGATGCAACAATTACGGAGGATAAAGGCCACTTCAATCCAACTCTATTTTGATCTCTTAACCTTAACCCTTGGGATACTATTTCTCGAACATAAGACATTTGAAATTCTAACTCTTCATTAATTAAATTTTTATTTTCTTTTGGCCAATCTTCTAAATGAACTGACTTCTCCAAACCATTCATATCTTGGAAAATTTTCTCTGATGCAAAGGGAGTAATTGGAGCCATTATTTTTGTTGTTTTTTCTAAAACATATCTCAAAGTTTTCCTTGCGACTTCATTGCTATCATTAAATCTATCCCTAGAATTTCTTACATACCATGTTGACAAATCATCAATGTATTTTTTAATTTCAGAACAGGCTTTAACAGTATTATATTCTTCCATATACTGCTTAACATTAACTGCTAATTTTTCAGTGATTGACAAAACCCATTTATCCATTATGTTTTCTGATGTTATGAATTCAGAATCTTCATCTTTTTTGTATTCGTTATAAAAATTTCCTACATTATACATTAAAACCATTACTTTTTTGTAAACTTCTTGTAAACCTTTTTCTGAAAAGTTAAAATTGTCAGCATTCATTAAAGGAGATTGTAGTAAATAAAATCTTAGGGAGTCTGCACCATACTTATCCACTACTTCCATTGGGTCTGGAAAATTCTTTTTTGATTTACTCATCTTTGTTCCATCTTCTGCAAGAATTGTTCCTGTTGTTAGAACATTTTCAAATGGAATTTTATCAAATAAAATTGCTGATAATGCAATCATATAATAAAACCAAGCTCTTGTCTGACCGATATATTCTACAACAAACTGTGCTGGAAAATTCTTTTCAAAAAATTCTTTATTTTCGAATGGATAATGGAATTGTGCAAAAGTCATTGCTCCTGACTCGAACCAACAATCTAAAACTTCTGGAATTCTCGTATATTCTTCTCCATCAATTTTTAATTTAATCTCGTCTAAAAAATCTTTATGCAAATCTATATCAACACCTTCTGGCAAGTTTATTGCGAATTCTTTTAATTCTTCAATTGAACCTAAAACTTTAACCTTTCCTGATTCAGATTTCCATATAGGTATTGCCGTTGCCCAGTATCTGTTCCTTGTAATATTCCAATCTGGAGCTGTTGAAATATTATGCTTCATTCGACCTTCTTTTAAGAAACCTGGAATCCAATTAATATCCATATTCAATTCTAACAACCTGCTCTTAATTTTCTGAATATCTACAAACCAGGCAGGAAGAGCTCTATACATTAGTTTTGTATCACATCTATAACAGAAGGGATATTCGTGTTCCATCTTTCTTGACATAATTGCCTTGCCTGATTTTTTTAGATTAATTACAATCTCTTCGTTTGTATCATAAATATACTTACCAGCATAATCAGTTACTTCATCTGTGAAGTGTCCTGTCTCGTTAACTGGTTGAACCATTGGAATTTTATATTTTCTACAAATAACATTATCTTCTTCACCAAAAGCTGGTGCGGTATGGACTATTCCTGTCCCACTTTCAGCTGTCACGAAATCTCCTAAAAGAATTTGGAATGCGTTTTCTGTATCTTTGAAATAGGGAAATAATGGCTCGTATTTTTTACCTTCCAACTCTTTTCCTTTTACAACTTTTGTTATATCATATTCTTCTTCTGACTTGTAAAAGCTACTGATTAACTCTTTGGCCATAACATAAGTGCTTCCGTCTGATTTGTCTTTTACAAAAGCGTATTCTAATTCTGGACCAACAGTTAGGGCTAAATTTGATGGTAGAGTCCAAGGAGTTGTTGTCCAGGCAATTGCGTAAGTATTTTCTTCGTCTTCTAATTTGAATTTTACAGTTACTGTCAAATCTTTTACATTTCTGTAAGAGTTATCCATTGCTATTTCAGATTTAGCTAAAGGTGTTGAACATCTTGGACAATACATTAAGATTTTCTCTCCTTCATACATGTAGCCCTTTTCATGCAATTGTTTAAAGGCCCACCAAACTGACTCGATGTAATTTGTGTCCATTGTTTTATAGCCATCTTTAAAATCTACCCAACGACCAATTCTTTCAATTACAGATTCCCAGTCCTTTGCGAAAGTCATAACTTTTGACCTACAGAAATTATTGAATTTTTTTACACCCAATTTCTCAATTTCATCTTTTGAATTGATTCCTAATTCTTTTTCGGCAATATTCTCAACTGGTAATCCGTGGCAATCCCAGCCCCAGTTTCTTTTAACATACATTCCTTGCATTGTGAAATATCTTGGGAAAACGTCTTTTAGAACTGAAGCTAATAAGTGCCCGTAATGGGGCATTCCTGTTGCAAATGGTGGTCCGTCATAAAATATATATGGTTTCCCATTTTTTGTTTTCTCTAATGATTTTTCAAATGTCTGATTCTTCTGCCAAGCTTCAACTATCTGCTTTTCTATATCGCTTATTGCCATATTATTTATGCTGTTTTTTCATTTATATATTTTCGGGCTTGGATGAATTAGCATAACAAACACAATTGGTGATTAAGACGATAACTCCCCCATACAAAAATGCCTCAGTATTTTTGGCACGCCATACACCCAAAGCGAATGGCAATTCAAGATATACCAGATTACAGGGGCAACAAATTGTTCGCAATCAAATGAAATCCGGCCGTGAATAACATCCCAGAAGAGACAAGTCGGACCACCACAATAATCCTTATTAATGTATAGAGATATTTTCTTCTGAGGCTAAAATGTCAAGTATATTTGTAAGATATGGAGTAATTGAAGGATTTTGTGGTCCCATGGCTTCTGGGAAGAGTTCTGCGCTTTTGAAGAGAGTTGACCCTTTGAGATGGATTCCGGGAAAGAATTTTATTGGATTTAAGCCTAAAACTGATAATCGCGATAAACATTGTAGAAGTACTGAAAATTTTATTGAATGGATATATATTCCAACAGGAAAACCAGAAAAAATCTTTGAATATGTGAATCAATCTCATGACTTAATTGCTATTGATGAAATTCAATTTTTTGACAAGAAGATTGTCGGAGTTATATTAAAACTGCAAAAGTTAATGAAAAATGTTGTTTTCGCAGGACTTGATTCTGACTTCAGAGGAGAGCCTTTTGGGGCCATGAAAGAGTTATTGTTTCATTCAAATGAGTTGACAAAGTTTCATGCAATTTGTAATTCTTGCGGGGAACCGGCTTATTATACTCAAAGATTAATTGAGGGAAAACCGGCGAATTATAATTCACCGATTGTTTCTATTGAAGGCAAAGGCCAAAAAGAAAGTTATGAGTCTAGATGTTTTAAGCACCATATTGTACAGGGAAAGAAGTAGGGCTTGTGTGAGGTGTTTGGTGCTAGCGAGAAGGGGAAGGGTGTACGAAGCTTTGAATTGACAGTTATTTATTATATACTTACGAACCCGCTGCACTTCGTCCGCCCTAGGCAGGACGAGTTTGCTCTGCTAAAGCAATTGAATTAATAACATAGAGACGGAAGTCGTTTGTTGGTGGTTCACATAATTTGAATGGTATAATTTATTGCTTTGATATAATCTAGGGAGTTATTTATCTAAATATATGATTCAGAAAAAGGTAAATTAACTATCTAACAAATTTTCTACTATATGAATTGTATAGGCTAGAACTAATGGTCCTATAATAAACCCGAATATTCCGAAGACGGGGATTCCTCCTAGGATTCCTAAAAGCATTATGAATGGATTTATCTTTGCGTTCTTACCTAACAACTTGGCTCTAAGGAATGTGTCAACACCATACCCAATAATTACTCCGATTACCAATACTGCGATTGCAAGTGTTGTGTCTTGAACGAAGAAATAATAAGCTGCCAATGGTGCCCAAACAATTGAAGATCCCAAAGCTGGAATAAATGCCAAGAAGAATATTAAGACTGCAAATAGAGCAGCGGATTTTATTCCGAAGACTGCGAAACCTATGTAAGCGATTATTGCTTCAAGTATGGCTATTGTTATTGACCCGAAGACTAAGGAATTTGTTTTTTCTTTTAGTTCTTGTGTAAAGAGGTCTTTGTTCTTTACTGGTAGGAATTTTTTCAAATGATTGCCGGCATCTTCCCAGCTAAGCAATAGATAGAAAATACCCATTATCATTAATAGAACAGACACTATTATTACGGGTAATCTTACTATCATATTTTTTAGATAACCTTCTGCGTAAGTTACTACATTATCAACTAAATCCATTAAGTTAACGCCAAACTTTTCTAAGACAAAAGGAGAGATTGTGTTCTCAACTAAGTCGCTGAAAGCTGGGTCGCTCATTATTGTTGTACTTTGTATTGTTACTTCATTTACTATCAAGAGGGAAGGAGCAATGATTACTAATAGCACGGCAAAGACACATAATCCTGCGGCGATTGTTTTATTAAATTTATTTGCGACTAAGTATTTGTATAAAGGATGGGCCAAATAAGCTAGAACAAAGGTTGAGATTAAAGTAATAATGTATGGCTGAACAATCTTGTAAGAAAGGATTACAAGTAAGGCTAAAATTGCTAAAATAAAATATTTTTTTTGCCACATCTCTTTTTTCATAGTAATGAAAGAAAAATATTGTTTATAAAATATTGGTGGAGGGGTTGAGGGGG
>JAQICZ010000064.1 GCA_027858295.1 Nanobdellota archaeon
GCCAGCGGCGATAATTCAAAATTTATATGAGCGGAGCGAACAATTTTTTCAGGTTATGTAAGTTATGTTGAGATTTAGAAATAATTGTGTTTTTGGTCAAAATTGGGAGAAGAAGCATAATAATAAAATAACGAACTGCTAATCAAAAGTTTATAACAATAGAATTACAAAACGTTCTCTGCTGCCGATAATTCTGGTGCCTTATTTGCTCTTGCAACGATTGAACATTCATCTGGACTTGGAACATTTCCGAAACCATCTCTACATTTAACGTATAAATCTGATTCTGTATCCCAGGAAGTAAAGTGTTCTAGATTATCCCTTGTTTCAATTGTTGAACCGTCGGCGAATAAATAATTACAAGTTGAAAGGCTGTATACACATTCTGCTTCTTCTGTTGTTACGAACTTCATGTAAGATCCTTCTGCATAGGCTCTTGAGATTACAGGTTCATCTAAATCAGTTTCAACTTCGAAAGATATAGGAACTGTGTCACAATTATTTGCTATGTCACAACATCTAATATTGTAGTCATAGTTTCCTTGGTCTAAATTTAAAATATGCTTGTTTAAATTTGTATAATCGAATACCCCGCCGTTATAGAAGTCATAATACAATTGACCACCGGCAATATTGTAAGAACATCTGGCCTGACCTTCTTTTTCTGCACCTTGAGTAGTGATTGCAACTAATTCTACTTCTATTGGGCTAGTTGAATCTACGAATTTTAAGGCTTCATCTGGGACTACTCCGTCGTTGAAAAGTTCATTTCCATTTACTGTTAGTTCTGATATTGCTAATTCATTTGTTCCTGTTAAAGATAACAAATAAGATTCTTCGTTTGCTACTCTTCTTTCTCTTGAAGTTTCAACATCTAAATCTGGTTTATCTTTACATCTAATGAAATAGTTATTTGTCTCGCCAGCTTTAATTCCTGTCAATGTTGTTTTACAACCATAAGAGTAAATTCTTGGGAAAGTATATTGTCCTAATGATTTTGAACATCCACTCATATCATTTTCCATACTATCATAATCTGTATCTTTGAAATCCCACCTACAATCTGCAGGTTCGTTTGTATAGACCTCAATATCATCAACTTCAATAGTGTCATGTGAAATGTATGCACCATTAATGTAATTTGTTTCGATTGTTGGAGCTGTTGTATCTGGGCCTTTATCTACACAGAAGTTTACTGCAAAATGAGCAGGTGCCAAATTTCCATTTTTATCTTGACATCTAATATAATAACTCTGATCCATACCTGAATCGATTGACCAGCCCGCTTCATTTAAAGCGTATTCTGAAGGGAAGGCTGAGGAAGGCATTTCGATTGTGTGGTTGTAAGTATAAACTGGACCTTCAGACATCAAACTAACCATCTCATCATAATTAATTTTTCTAGTTAAATCAATCTTACATTGTGCTGGCTCATCTGTCTTTACACCAAATTTAATTCCTGTAAATGGAGGAATACATTGCTTTTCATCTGCACCTGGACCAGTATAAACAACACTCACTCCTCTCTCTGGTAATTTGATTTCTTCCATTGGGTTATATTCATAATTAACATCTAAAATATCTAATTGTCTCATAACTGGTGGATCAAAATCATTTGAATTATTCCAATCACAAGCTTCATATTGTGTTCCTGGGTTTAATAGCTCACAAGCAGAACCATAAGAATGACATTGGTATTCTGAGCAACCATATCTTAATTCATTACAATCTGTACAAGTTTCTCCACCTGTTGGAGGCTCCCAAAGACCCGCTTTGTATGTGAATATTTCTTGAGCATAATCTTGGTATGTTACTGCTGCCCAGATTCCTGTTGCAACGGCAGCTATTCCGCCGGTTAATGCAGTACTAGTTCCTGCAGCGAATAAACTAACAGCTATTGTTGTTGCAGCGGCAGCACCTACTGCGCCTCTTTTAATTTGAACCATGTTTCTCTCTCCAGCACCTGCCAATTTGAAAACTTGAACTGTTAACATTGCACCGAGTGATGCTGCTGCAGCCGCACGAAGAGCATAGCCCATGAATGTTTGTTGAGAGCCTAAAGCTTTACCTATTGTTTTCTTTGAGGCCTCACTTGCTGCTTCTTTTGCGGCTTTTTCTGCTGCCTCTTTTGTCAATTTATTTTTAATTCCTTCTGCCAAGGTTTTCTCATAAACTCTCTCATAAACTTTTACTCCAGCCTTATTTGCTATATCTATAGCTGCTTGATTTCCTGCGCTTTTCATTGGGACTTTATGAAAAAATCCATAGCCTGTTTTTTGGAAAAAATTACTTGTTCCGAAAAGGTTAATGTCTTCTGGGTCTGCCTCAAAATCACTAATATAATTCTTTTCAATATCAGCTTCTATATCGTTTATTATTTTATCTAATTCACTTATCTCTTTTTCATTTCCTGGAGTTTCGCCTAATTTATCCTTTAATTTTTCTGCTTCTTCCAAAATCTCTTTGGGCTCTTTTCTAGTTTCTTTAATTACATCTTCTATTTCTGAATTAGATTTATCTAAGGTTGCGAGTTGACTATCAATTGCTTTTAATTCTTCATTTCTTAGAGCTAAAGATTTTATAGCTGATGGTTCTTCACTCTTTTTTAATAATGAGATTTCATTAATCACAGCATCTTTAGCTTTAGTCAATTCTTCTTCTTTTGCTGTTATACCTAATTTTTCTACTGATAAATCAGAAAGATCTGGAACATCACGGTCTGTACGACCCATTAGTTTATCTGCCCACTCTCTGAAAGATTTTACTTGATTTACATAGTAAGGTATTTGAGGGACTACTTCGACCACTTTTTGCACAGTTATTGGATTTTCTGTTTTGTCAGTTGGGATCTTTGCCTTCCCCGCTTCTTTTTCGGGAATAATGACTTCATCAGTATTTAATCCCAAGTTTGATTGCGAATCCATAATTCCGGAATCTGACGATACTTCTTGTTTTGCTGGTACACAGCATACATTAGTAATTTCACCAGGACAAAACCCCGATTCTACTGTTCCAGAAGTACAGGCTGCAGCAAGACCACAAGTTCCAGATTTTTCAGCAACACATTTAGACGAACACTCTTTCTGAAAACAAATACTATTGTCTTCACACCATGCTCCAGGGTTCGCAGTCTGACAATCGATACTGCTTGCCCCCGCCGCACTAACAACTTTAATTCCTCCACCAACAATAAAAGCAAATGCTAAAATACTAACAATTAGTAGCATGCTTTGGAATATCGCCATTCCTTTTTTATTTGTTTTGTTATTTTTTATCATTTTATTTTAACCCTTCTGTTCTTGGATCATCATCTGTCCATGAATCTCCGACATAAATTTGTTTTGTTGTTGAATTTGTTTTCATTTCGCCTTGTTGTGTTAATTTTTGGAAGAGAGCTGTTACTATTTCTGTTGACTCTTTACCTTTTTCTCCAGCAAAATTATTTTTATAGCCACAATCTCCTAAAGAGGCAGATCTTTCTGTAATAGAACTTAACCAATCTTGATTCCTGTAGAATAGTGGTACTTTTTCTGTTCCTCTTGCTCCTACTAATCCGAAAAGAGTTTCTGGCGAGCTTGCACAATTAACTTTTCCTATTACTGCTCCAACTCTTGAAGAATTTTCATCTTTCTTTAGGGCACAGTAATAACCTAATCTATTTGAAACTAGTCCATTTGGTTCAATTACCCCTTCATGAATTTTCTCCATATCTGAAATTGATTTGTCTTTTGCATAGCCAGGTAAGGCATAACAATCCTCTAAACAATTCTCTGTTGCAAGTTCTAGATCATAATCTATATCGTCTCTTTCTTCAAGCCAATGTGTTTCATATTGAACATTCTCAGAAACTGTAGCAAGAGAGCAAACGGCTTCTCCAGAAGTTCCTTCTACCCAAAAATCAAAACCTGGTGCATATAGTGGTAAACAAGAACCTTGTTCGTTTTCTATTAATTCTTTTGGTGCTTTTGCAAAATCAAACCTATACCCTTGAACCCACTTACAATCTGTATAGGCTTCGTCACAGCCTAACTTTGTATCAATATCTAAACAATTTCTCCAAGCGTTTACTCTACATTGAGCAATACCGAAATCATTATTTTCTCCGATGTTTGCTTCTTTACAAACTTCATTTCTATAATCTCTACAGGGCTCTACAATAGTTTCTCCCTCCCAGCATTGTAATCTGTAATATCTTGAGCCTGGAACATTGTAAGTATTATATTCTGTTTTCAAATCTGTTTGTGTTTTTTCATCTAAGAATTCCATTGTTTCGGGGTCAACTAAAATATGATTATAAGCACCGTCTGATTCTGCACACCAAGATTCTCCATGAGAATACTTTTCACCAGCGTCAATTTTTCCGTTATTATTAGTATCATATTCGCAAGACAAATCGCCACAGAAGTTTAAACCTCTTTTGGAAGTACAGGATGTTCCAGAAACATAATCACAATCACCTTGTGCTTTGAAATCTGAATAATCATCTTTAACATCTGTCCAATAATTTGTCATTTCTATTGTCCAGCTATTCTCGTTGCTTGAGAACATTCTTTCATCATAAATATTTGCTAAGTTTCCACAAGTGTCTAAAAAGTAAACATCATCATCATAGCAAGTTGTTTTGTCTGATTTTGCACAATCTGAAAGTCCTGGGGCTGTACATAGCAGTCCATCGTTAAAATCCCCACTCATACTATTACAGGCTTCTCTTGTTATCATTGTACAAGTTGAACCAGTATCTGAATAAGTTACACAAGCTCCTTTATCGGAAGGTTTTGCTAAAGCCAAACAACTTGGCTCGTCTGTTATTTCTTTCAAGAAATTAATATTTACACCGTAGTCTGAAGCTAATTGCTTACATTCTGTTTGAGAAACGAATGCAACTTCATCTCCAATTTTACAACAACCTGGAGCACACATTGGAATTTGACTTTTTGCTTCAAGACTCCATTGCCCACCATTTTGCTCACATTCTCGTTTGGGAGAGTTTGGTATACAGATTCCTGCGTTGTTATCAACACAAGTTCCTAATTGACAGAAAGAAGTTTGAGAGCAAGAAGTCTGTGCTGCTCTTTCACTTGCACATTGATTCGCTGGAACATTTTGGCACCAAGCACCTGTGTTTGTTTTTTCACAACAGATATTTGTACTTTCGCCTGCAGCTGAGACTAAAGACATAGTCAACAGTAGACAGTAGACAGTTAACAGTAAAATATTTGTTTTTTTCATTTTATAGGTATCCTGGTGGGAAAGCTAAGCTTCTTGACGCAAACTGGAACTTGTCTCCCGAGGGTTTATCTGTAATAATGTAAATCTTTGTTTCATCTGACTGCTTCAACTTTTCAACTTTCAAATCCCTATAAAGACTCATAAATTCTGTTGTCTCTGCTTCCCCAATAGATGATTCAAACTCTACAATACTTCTAACAACGCCAAGAACTTCATAAAGATTATTGTTAACTACCACACTAAACCCGTCATAAGTTTTGGCTGTGTCTTTTGAAACTGCAATTGTATGATTCATTGTCAATTCTGTTTTATCTGGTAGAATTTTTACCATTATAGGTCCGTTTTCTCTAGTAACAGAATATCCTTTTTTTGTATATTCTTCTTCTAATGAAGCAAAACAGTCATTTACAACTGGCTGAAGTTCTTTTGTTAATTTCATTTCGATACTTTCTTTTACAAAAGACGTTTGAACTACGCAAGGGATGTAGTAATCAGAAGCTTGGCAAAGGTAATTTACTTTTGAATCATTGAATAAATAATAATTCGTTGGGTTTAGTTCTCCTCCCTGTAGAGATATATTTTGTATGGAATATACGATTTCGTCCTCTAAACAATTTTGAATATAAATTGCTGGGTTTGTTTCAACTCCGGAGATTGTTGACTTGATTTCTGGAAAAAATGCATAGACTAAAATTGCACCTACGACAATTACTATTCCTATAATTACGAATACTGTCACCTGCCCCTTTTTACTCATGAATAATAAAGTAAATTATTATTTATAAAAGTTGGTGAAAGTGAAGTGGTATTAAGTATTAAACAATATAGTTTAAAGGGGAGATTAAGGTCATATAAAACAACGTACCTGCTGCGTTTTGGACGCGCAAGCGCAGTCCAAGCTTCACATATATTTGTCATGAACGAGAACTCGTACCAATGGCACAAGAACCTGAGTTGACTCAGGCAAGTACCTCTTCTAACGCAAAAGAATACTTTTGATCCTTCAATAAATTGAAGAGAGTAGGTAAACTTGTTCTGCTAAAACAGTTGAATTAATTAACAATGGCTTCGCCATTTGGTGAATTGCTGGAGGTCAACAGAGTTTTAGGGCAGTGAATAAAATATATAGAATTATTAAAAATTATAGACGTCAGACATCAGAAGTCAAAAAATTATTTCTTTTCTTCTAATTTTTTAATTTTATTTGTCAAATTTTTGCTAAAATTTAGGCTCCCTTGGAA
>JAQICZ010000018.1 GCA_027858295.1 Nanobdellota archaeon
ATTTTTTCTTCACTTGTATTAAATATTTTTTTTATTTCCATTTTTATTGAAAGTTCACTACTTCCTTGCATTTTCTAAATTTGTATTTATTATTTATTATTTTATTTATCAATTTCCATTTCTGATAGTGGATTAATAAAATATTCTTTTAGACAGTTCTCTAGAGATTTTCTAGTAATTTTTTTTATATCTTTACTTTCTCTTTTTTCTAAAATCTTTTTTTTTGAGTTATAAATAAAACCTTCCGCAACCATATATTTTGTACTTAATTTAGTTGCGAATCTTAATACTAATTCCTCATTATTCCCAAATATCCTATATGTATGGTCTTCGATATGAAGACCTCGCTCCTCCTCCCATTTTGCAATTCCAAATTTGCCATGATAATTAAGGCGAGATGCATCATCATCACTAATAACTCCATATGAAACTAAAGTCTCTGGTGTAGGATACCCCATCCCTCCTCTTGGAGATAATCTTAAAATTTCCTCACTTTGAAGTATTTCTTTAATGAAATTTGCTATTTCTTTTACTTCCGGCTTGGAATATATCTCTTCCCTTTTTTCTTTATTATATTTGTCAAATTTATTTCCTTCCATGCCGTAGTAACACTATTTACATATCTAAACCTTATTTCTAATTATTACCACTAAGTAAAAAGGTTTATATAATATATTTTAGATAGTCTTAATATGACAGAAACCCTTAATTTGAAAGATAGAAAGATTTTGCTTGAATTGGATAGGAATGCTCGGGCTACGAATGCTGAGATTGCAAAAAAGATTGGACTTAGTAAGGATTCTGTGGGATACAGAATTAAACAATTAGAGAAAAATAAAATTATTTCTGGATATCGAACTATTATTAATACCTCAAAACTTGGATATATTCAACATAGAGTCGCACTTCAGTTTATTGATATTAATTCAAGCATATTAACTGATATGATTTCTTTTCTGAAGAAGGAAAAAGGTGTCTCGGCTATTGCTCAGAATGAAGGGGAATGGGATTTTGCGATTCTTTATTTGTCTAAAACTAGCCTTGAATTTTATGAGTTTTTTGAAAGATTCCTGGGGGGTTTTAGGAATGTAGTGAAAGATAAATTAATTTCTGAGATAATATTATATCATGAAGTTGAGAGGAGTTATCTTGTTGAAAATATTAAGCCAAAAAAAATGAAACCTAAATTTGATTTTGAGAAAGTAAATATTGACAAGATAGACCTGCAGATATTGAATTCTTTGTCTGAGAATGCCAGGGTTAAGTTGATTGATTTGGCTGATGAATTTAGCCTTAGTAGTATGCTAGTGCATCAACGAATTAAGAAACTGGAAAAGAAAGGTGTTATTGTCAGCTACAAGGCTGATATTAATGTTTTATCCTTGAATAGAGACTATTATGGTGTTAAAATTAATCTGAATAATTATTCTGAAAAGGTAAAAATTCTGGATGAAATTTATTCTATTTCTGAAATGACTGCTGTTCTTTATTCTATTAATGGGTATGATATTGAATTTGATTTGGATATTTTAGGAACTAAAGAATATCATAAAGTTATTAACTCTTTAAGAGATAGATTCTCTACGATCAGAGGAATTAAGAGTATTAGGGCTATGGAATATTGGCATGTAGGGCATAAGTTGACCTAGAAGGTAGATTCATATATTAGTTAATCTAAGACAAGCTAATTATCCGCTGCATGCATTATTGGTTGTGTGTTTATTTTTATTCAATTGGAATTTATATAAACCGAGGATTGCTCCATATAATCTGGTGGAGTTATTAATCTAATATTTTATTTGACTTAAGACAGAAAGCAGATTAATATTGGGCCTTGAATTAATGTTACCCTTCGGATTGGGTCGTTTGAGTTTGATTCTTTGGTAGTTGAATTTATAGCTGCTCAATTGATGTTGAATTAAACCAGGTGTTGTCCTCTACATATCTGGGGGAGTTATCAATCTAAATATTATTGGGATCAAGGCAAAAGGCAGATTAATATTGGGCCTTGAATTAATGTTACCCTTCGGGTTCGAGAATTGTGTGTTTATAATTACTCAAATCAAATTTTTACTAAAAGTCCCGCGTCAAGCCACACCCTTAAGGGTGTGGTCAGCGAGACTTTCTTAACGCAAAAATCATCCACTCCCTCTATTTGCGGAAACGGTCGCCCTTCCGGGTGCCATAATATCGAAAAAAGGCATCTACACCCTAAAGGGATGTGTTTTCAATAAGAAGACATATGAAAAACTTCCCGATTATTGTAAGTTTGAGAAATAATCAAATCCCCTAATAGTTACTAAAAAAAGAAAAAGCCTGTGGAGGGAGTCGAACCCCCGACCTACTGATTACAAATCAGTTGCTCTAAGCCACTGAGCTACACAGGCAGTGTAATTTGTAGTTCAGTTGTTTACTGGAGGGGTTTGGTCCCACTCCTCTAAGCCACTGAGCTACACAGGCATTTGTAAATATCTATGTAACTTTTAATTTAAAAACTCTTCGATTAGAATAAATACATATCCGAAAAACAAAGGGTCTCAAACATATTCACAACCCAAAACAATTTACTTTCCACCAAAAACCCACCCCATTAATTTTAGTTATTTTTTATCAAGATGCCGTTAAGTCATTTTGCCGCGTACTTCCCGTACGCAAAAAATTACTTAATGGTATATTGGTGAAAAAGAACAAAATTAACTAATTATTCTACTTTAAGAACTCGTATCTCACAGAGCGCCAACGGATAAATCTTCTTTAATGTTGTACTTAATTCTCTTTGAACTTTATTCTTTAGAATATCTTGGAACAGCTCTTCAGCTGTTGTTTCTTTAGCCAAAGCAGTTAATTCCTTATTAGCTTCAAACCTCAAAGCTTTTCTAACAGCTCTTGAAACCTTTCTTCTTGTTACCAAAAAGGGTTTAATTCTAATTTTAGCATCTTTACAATCAACAGAGAAAGAATCTTCAACATAATTAGTTCCTCTTCGAACCATTCTCTTCAAATAGAAAGGCATCAATCTTAATTCTTTTGGAATAGTTGTAACTTCCTCACCATCAACTTTAGTCTTAACAGTTAAAAGCATTGATTTACCTTTGAATAATCTTGTTAAATCATATTTAATATATTTATTATCCAAATCTTTAATCTCATATCCTTGTAACTGAGTTGTCTTTCTAATTAACGGAATTCCAATGTTAAAAAATCTTCTTTTTCTTTTTGCTGCTGCCATTTTATTCTTGTACTACCTTTCCTGCCCTTTGTCCTTTTTTCTGATATTTTGATTTATCACATGTTTTACATGTATACATAATGTTTGTCTTTTTAGTTGTTTTTGATTTTCTCTTATGTTTAGCCTGAGCTGGTTTAGATCCCCACTTACCCAAGTTACCAATACCTATCCCAAGTCCTCTCAACTTCGCTCTAATTTTACCACCACCACGAGTCATTGATCCTCTAGCGAAACCCGTACCAACTACCTTAATCTTTTGTTCTGTTTTGGCATTACAATGCTTACAAAATCTATTTGTTGTCTTTGGCACTTTCATAGATTAACTGCGAAATTTTACTTTATAAAGTTTTGGATTAAACTGGTCCCGCAGTTAATATTCTCACCAGCTCCATTAAGCTGCACCCCCATAAAAACCCACAATTTTGAACTATTTTTTATCAAGATGCCGTTAAGTCATTTTGCCGTGTACTCCTTGTACACAAGAAATTATTTTGCAGTATATTAATAAAAAATGCCTTCTCTCTACAATTTATTGTAGCTAGTAGAGGTAGTGGCGAAGCGGAAATAAAATTACTTCTTCCTTCGTAGGATGAAGAACACAGCCAATCCAGCCAAGAAAATAATACCGACCACAATAAACGGTAATAAATCAATATTATCCTTAATCGTTATTTCCTGTTCAAAATAGTCTTCAATATCAACATTATATAAAGTTCTCAAAACAAGCATATACTTCCCAGGCTTAACATCAGAAAACTCTTCAAAGCTTTCGAACATAACACCCTCAGTCTCAATTACAATTTCTCTTGTTATTTTTAATATTTCATTATTCTGCCCATCATAAATAAAAAATACCAAATCCACAGGAGTTGGTTCACTACCAAAACTCTCAAAAATAATTCTAGCCTCCAACTCATCAGCACTATTCAAGATAGTTTTATCTACTTCCATCTTAATATCAAAAAGCTGCTTTAATGAATACAATAAATCACTAATCTTTTCAAGTTCAAGCCCCTCAGAAAAAGTTTCCTCCTTATCCCCATAGGATACAATCAAAGAAAAAACATAATCCCCTTCTTCTAACTCAATATCCCGAGAATTTCTTCTATCCAAGTCCCTCTCTAGAACAGTGGATTCCTGAACGACAACTGTTTCTTCATCATAATAACGAACGTGCCCCGTGGAATCTGTTAAAACATAAGTCAAAACAACAGAACTCTTAATATCAATAACTGGAATCAACTCTAATGAAAACTTCACATCTCTTATTCTGTTAATTTTCGTCTCTTCCATTAAAAACGAAACACTAAACTCTTGAGAAGTAAATTCTTGCTCTTCACCAGAATCAACAATCCCCGTAAGCGGCGCATTCCCAGTAATACCCACCCCCGAAACATCCAATAAAATAAATCCACCCAAAAGTAAAAAAAACAAAGTCCATAAAACAACAAAACCTTTCAATGAATTCATTTTTTCTTTCCTGCTACAGAATAAACTTTAGCCATCCCAACACACCTAATTTTAACCTGTTGAGCACCTTCAAGCCTAGCAAGCCCCGTTCTAATAGCTGACCTCGAAAGACCAGAATCATCAACCAAATTCGTGATTGTCAAACCATACTTGTTATTTTCCAAACATTTTAAAATTTTATCTACAGCTTTCATCATACCCTCGATTAAATTCAAAGCAAAGAAAACATTATTAACATTAATACGAATATATACCATAAATGAATCATCAGTACATAAAATGAGTATTTTTTGACTCTTTTTATCCTTTAAATCTCATTAAAAAGATAATTCACTGAAAGTGAGTAATAACATGAAGGGGGATTCTGAACTTTACAAAATTATAAAATCCACAAGGATTTTGCGAACCATACCTTCAATATTACTCATTCTTCTAGGATTTATCATTGCAAAGAATCAAGAGCCCGCCCTAATAATACTAGCAATTTGCCTAATACTCATTTACTCTGCAGGGAGCATCCAAAATGCAATAAAAGACCAAGACTTCCCCATCTCAAAAAAAACAAAAATAATTGCAATAACATTTGTTATTACAGCAATTATACTCTCTCTAAAAAATTATCTTCTTTTAGTCGCGACCCTATCTTGGATTTTATTAGGATTCATCTATAACACTCTTTCCAGAAAAATATTACTAGCAGATACAACAATTATGTCAATCACCCATTACTTCATTCCAATATTTTGTTCATTATTAATTTCTGGAGCTAACATAATCTATTCATTGAAAATCTCTGGAACTATATGCCTCATCTTTTGGCTCATAACCCCATCTAAGAATCTAAAAGAAACAGACAAGGATGCAGAATTAAAATACAAAACACTTCCAACTACCAAGAAAAATGGGGCAACAATCACACGAGTTCTTCTTTGGCTATCACTCCCCGCAATGATTATCCCATTCTTCATTTTAAACCTCCACAACGTCTATCTTCAAATCATTCCAATCTCTGCCTTACTATATGGGATTTCCATTAGATACTTCCAACTAAAAAAAGAAAAGAGGGCAATGATTACAATCAGAATTTCAATGATTCTGTTCCTCATCGTTCTCATTTTAACAATCCTAAAATGAACAAAGATAGATTCCCAAAGTTCAAATCAAAAATAGATGAAATTGATTTGAAAAATGAACAAGTTAAAGTCAGAGGCATAAATATTACAGAACTTATTGAAACTAAGGATTTTACAGAAATTATTTACCATATACTTCTAAACAAAAACCCCACATACAAAGAAAAAAAACTATTAGATGCTTCACTCATTAGCATCCATGCAGGATTTCAGGCATACCCTCCGACTGTCTTATTTCCCAGAATTGCCGCAAGCACAGGAGCTCCCCTAGCACAAGCAATAGCAGCCGGATATTGTTCTTCTGGAGAATCTCACCTAGGAGCAATAAGAAAATCAATGATACAGTATGAGTCAATTAAGGGCCAAATCCTAAATAAAAATTACTATATTGAAACAAAAAAAATAATTGAAACAAAAATTAAGGACAATCAAAAATTATTTGGGTTTGGGCATCCAGTACTAACAAAAGATCCAAGACCAGAAACACTTAGAAATCTAACAAAAAAACTAAACTACAATCATCCATACTTGGAAATATTTGATGGAATAAAAGATGTACTATACGAAACAAAAAAAGTGCAACCAAATGTTGATGGTATAAATAGTGCAATATTACTTTCCTTGGGATTCAAACCCGAACACGGAGAAGGGCTCTTTTTGTTCTCAAGAACACTGGGAATGATTGCTCATTTCATCGAAGAAAAAGAACAACCACCCTGGTCTGGATGGAGAAATCTGGTCGGAAGAGAAATGATTGACAACTTATTAAACTAAAATGGAATATTACGACACAACTATTATTGGAGCAGGGATTGCAGGCTGTGGTCTTGCATACAACCTAAGAAAGTTTGGATACAAAGGAAAAATTCTCATCATTGAAAAATACACACCAGGAGCAAACGCCGCATATGGATACCGAAACACATTTAAAAAAACAATTGAAGAGTACAACCTACCATACATAAAAAAATTCAAAAAACTTAAGATGGGAGAATTCTCTGGAATAAAACTAGATGTTAATTTAGACTTCTACTTAATAGATTACTCCCGAATATGCAACCATCTAATAAAAAATTTAGAAATAACATTCAAGAGAGAAGAAGTCATATTTGTAAAAGACAGAACACTCACAACAAATAAAGAGAGTTACAAATTTCACTATTTAATTGACGCCTCTGGATTCTCTTTTTTCTTAAAAAAACAATTGAGAATGAAACTTCCAGAAAAATATTATATTGGGAATCTTAAACATTACAAGATAAAAGACAAAAAAAAATTAAATTATTTTGAATATCACAGCAATAAAAAAGGATATGTCGAAGACCTTTATTTATTTGATGACAATATAATACAAGGTGACTGGCAAATCACAAATGATATAAATTTTTCAGAAATAAAACAACCAAAATATAGAAAGATAAATGAGATACAAGAATCTACAGAGCTGATTAACAGATCACAAGTAATTGCACCAGTAAGTCCTGCTTTTCCCATGGTAAAAAACGATTATGCCTTTCTTGGAGATAGTTTTGGACACGCTACGCCTTCACTTGGAGAGGGAATTCGCCCAACATTGAATGCTTCAAGAATTCTTGCTAAATCAATAATAAGAAATGACTTGAAATCATATGAAAAACTTTGGAAAAATAAAAATTTAGATACATATATCAGAGCAATGGCCCCAAGAATAAGACTAAAAAACAGATTCGCGTTACTTGAAATAATTAAAGATTATCCAAAATTAATCTCAAAAATCATCAAAGGTGACAATCCCAAAATACCTACAGGAATTCTTAAAAAACTTCCATTAAGAATTAGATTAAATTGGGCATATCACTATCTAAGACTTAAACTAAAATACTCCCTTCCTCAGTAAAAGATACAAAAAGCCTAGAAATATCTCTTCTAAGAAACTTTTTTTCTAAAAAATATTTTTTTCCATAAAACGAATTAAGAAAACCATTCAAAACATAAATTAAATAATAAAATCCATCTTCATTTGTTGCCGGATTAATAATATCAAATGCTACCTTACCCTCAACTTTCTTAGCCTCAAGCATACCCCACCCCAGAGAAGAGAATATATTTGATATAAATGATAGATTTACATTCTTAATGTCCGAAATAAAGTTTTTAAAAAAGTTTTCGGAATTTAGAACTAACGATTCTTTGAAGACGTCTACCGCAGAGAATAAGGCATAATTTTTATATACTAAATCTAAAATATAATGAGGTGATGGTATAATCACTCTTTCATAAAATTCCCATTTTCCAGTGAAAGAAATCTTTAACTTATTAAAGGATAAAAAATCTTTTAAGTTAAAACTTTTTTTAAAAAAAGGAGAAGAACTTAACTTTCTTAAAGGAAAAGCTTGGATATCCATGACAACATCCACATATTCTCTTGAATCATTTGGCAGACAAACAATATTACATCCATAAGGACAATTTTTACAATAGACATCTGAATCAAAATTTTTTTTATGCATAAAAGTTAGAATCCCCGCACATACACCTGCTATGAATGAAGAAAACCCATTCCTTCTACAAATCACATTATCCTTACCTATTAACCGCACACCCCCAAATTCTAAATGTTCTACGCTTGCTGCAGCTGTACACCCTCCCCCTACAAAAAATTGAAAAAAATAATCTATGACTTCTGGTATCTTTTTCTTGGTTATCTCTTTTATCGGAGGAAAACTGACATAGCTTAATCCCAAATCTTTACCAATTTTATACCATAAGTCATGTGATTTTTCATAACCCAACTTCTCAATTGTTGAGTCCTGCAAACCAGAAAATAAATCTTCAAAATAAAAAACAATCCTTTTTTTAGATGTCTTAAAATTACTATATTTTGAATTCACTTTATTATAAATAATTCCTGGAGAATCAACATCCAGAATCTTTGAAAAAAACAATTTCTTCATTACAAATTTTTTAACATCTTCCATTATTGAATAACCCCCCTCTTAAAAAATTCTGAAAATATGTAAGTCTATTCGTTTAAAGCATCCATCTCAATTCCATCTTTCCCAATGTCATAACCAGTACTTTCTTTGTATTGATTTGTCCATCTCATTTTCGGAATAAACACCCTTCGCTCAATAACTCCCAAATCTAAATAATCCAACTTAATTGTACCATCAACCAAATAAGGAATATTATGATCTAAATTCAAAAAAGTATTTTCATGCTTCTCCAAAATCAAAAGAACATTTAGGTCATTCTTTCTCAAATAAGAAAAAGAAGAATTAATTGTTCTTCTAACATTTACACTAAAGTCACTCAAAGAATTGCTTTCCAAAGAATCAAAGAAACAATTAAAACTATCAATCACAAGTCTCTTAATATTTTTATCTTCCTGAACTTTTTCTAAAAGATCCAAATTAATTTTTTCATATTCAGAATAATTGAAACATCGAATTACAATCAATCCCTTTTCTTCTAGCTTAAAGAACTCATCAGCAAAAGAAAATCCTTTAATCATATTATCAATGTTACTCCTTGGTTCTTCCAATGCAATATAAACACCTTTCTCTCCGTGCCTTGCTCCCTCTAAAATAAAATGCAATGCAAAAATAGATTTCCCAACACCAGGTGGCCCAGAAATCCCTACAACACTATTTTTTGGGACTCCTCCTTGAAGCATATTATCAATTCCCTTTATTCCAACACTTATTTTTTCCATTTTATTATAATTTTATTTTGTCTACCATATAAACAAAAATGATTCTAGAATCTGTATCAATTCTTTGACATTTAACCTTTTCGTTAAAAGTCAAATTTTCTCTAAGCTCTCTTGGAATTAAAAAATATTTAGTAGCCTCATTAGTTCCCCTCTGACTAAGATTGGTTTTAATCTCCGCAGCATCTTCAGAAAATAAATGAATATTCTTAATATGCCCCTTCAACTTCAAAGATTCTTCATACCCCATCTGTACTTCTATTACTACTTTATCTTCCTTTGTTGTTTTTATTCCAATAATTTGTCCCATTGTTAATTTTTTTAATACATCAAAGTTTAAAAATGTACTTTTTTTAGTAATATTAGAACAAAAAGAAACTTATTTAAACAATATCTAATTTACTGGATAAAAAAGAGAGAGAAATGGGACAAATTATCAATACACGAAATATGCCGGACAAAACAGTTACCTGTAAGATCCTTCTAGACACAGAAGAAATGACAGCATTGCAAGGCCATATGAAAAATCTAAACATATTCTCTGCAAAATTATGCAACAAAGAATCTCAAATAAATACAAGAGGTAACAATGGAGTAACAAAGTATTTCAAAATTCCATTATCAATAAGATCCAGAAAAAAACATACCGGCGATTTAAAATACCAAAGGCTTGATACCCCCGCAAAAGTATTTTATATTTATACATTGCAAAAAGAAGGCGAAAAACAAGAAAAATCAATTGAAAGTCCAGAAAAAGAGGACAAAGAATAAAAAAAAGAGGATCTTCACCCAATTTTGACTAACTCAAAAGTTTAATTCATTGATATTTAGCAACATTAGCCCATTAAAGACAAAAAAGACCTTCGCTACCGCTCAAAATAAAGACACTTTAATTATCGACTCCGTCAGGGGCAAATATTATATTTCAAACAGAAAAATACCATCAATTTTAAAAAAATAATTTACACTATTTGCC
>JAQICZ010000057.1 GCA_027858295.1 Nanobdellota archaeon
GTAAATAGTAAATTGATAATAACTATGATATCCCTCGCGGTGCGTGCATAAATTACATGAATAAACAGAGTAGTCTAAAAATAATTAATACCCACTACAAAAAAAATAAAACTCCAGACAAAAACCAGATAATTCAATTCGTAGTCGTTGGGATGGACAGGAGGGGTGAGAATCTTCTGACGTACTCAATCACAAACTTCTCTACGACACGGAGTTCGAATTAAGAAGGGTGGGTGAGAAGATAACTCATTAATCTAATTATATTATCCGTTCAAACTTCATACAAATATTATTCAACCGAAAATTCAAAAAAATAACTCAAATAATCCATGTCAATTTCCAAGTCCGATAAACAATACTATTTTTTACTCTCAATCTCAACTTTCATCTTCTCAACAAAATCCTCTAAACTCATCTTCTCAATTTCCTTTTCGCCATTCTTCTTAACAGCAACCATTCCTTCTTCCTTTTCAGAATCACCAAGAGTTAACATATAATTAAATCGAGAAATCGAAGCCTCACGAATCTTATAACCAATCTTTTCATCACGGTCATCTAGCTCAATTCTAAATCCAGCAGCGAACAATTTATCATAAACTTCTTTAGCATAATCCTTAGTATTCTCATTCAAAGTCATAACCTTAATCTGATTAGGATTAATCCAAAGCGGGAAATTTCCATTATATTGCTCAGTAATAATTCCAATAAATCTTTCAATTGAACCATAAATAACTCTATGTAACATAATCGGTCTCTTTACAATTCCATCTTCAGCTGTATATTCCAAATCAAATCTTTCAGGTAAAGCCATATCTAATTGAATAGTTGAACATTGCCAAGTTCTATTCAGTGAATCTTTCAAATGAAAATCAATTTTAGGCCCATAGAATGCACCATCTCCCTCATTAATAGTATAAGTCATCTTTCTATTATCTAAAACATTTTGCAAAGACTTTTCAGCTAAATCCCATAACTCTTCACGACCAATTCTCTTTTCAGGTCGAGTTGATAATTCAACATGATCAACAGTCAAATTAAAAGTAGCAAAAGCCTCATTAATCAAATCAATAATTCTTCCAATCTCAACTTCCAATTGCTCTTCAGTACAGAAAATATGAGCATCATCTTGAGTAAATTGAATAACTCTAAACAATCCAGACAAAACACCAGACAATTCTTGTCTATGAACAACCCCTAATTCTCCAGAACGAAGTGGCAAATCCTTATATGATTTCGGACTAGTTTTGTAAACCATCATTCCACCAGGACAATTCATCGGCTTCATAGCGAAATCTCTTCTTTCATATTTAGATGTAAACATATTATCCTTGTACTTTGCCCAATGACCAGAAACTTCCCAAAGTTTCTTATCCATAATCTGTGGAGTCGAAATTTCTTGATATCCAGCATTTCGATGCATCTCTCTCCAATATTCAATTAACTTATTCTTAATATGAAGGCCCTTATCATGCCAAAAAACCATACCAGGAGCAGCAGCACTAAAACTCCACAAGTCCATTTTCTTCCCAATAATTCTATGATCATTCTCAACCAACTTCGACGTATCCAATTTAGACTTAGAAACTTCCTTCAACAACTTCTTCCTCTCCTTATCAGTTAACTCAACTTCAACTTCCTCATTCCCAACAATATTCCTCGAAAGCTCAGACAACGGATGTCCCTTAACCTTCAATTCAAAAGATTTGTAATAACCAAAAGGAGCACGATAAACACTAATACCTTTAGCCTTCAATTTTTCCTCAGCAGTCTTCAAAAATTCAATCGCTAGAGCCGGCTTACCGAGCTCACTAGATAAATGAGCATAAGGATAAAGAACAACATTCTTTGCTCCAACTTGAGCATTAATAGTTTCAATATTCTCCAAATATTCATCAATCATATTCATAGAATCATTCTTCTCAATCGCAGTCATAACAACAAGAGCTTCCTCAACCTTAGTTTTAGCAGTCTCAACTTCAGGCAAATCCTCCATAGAACTCAAAGCCTTCTTCAAGCCTTCCCATTCAATATAATCAACATGTAAATTCAACGTCTTCATAAAGAATATACACTCCGCCGTTTTATAAAATTACTTATCCAAGAATATTACTTCACTACCGCTCAGATATTAAGACATAATATTATCCGCTCCGCTGGGAACAATACTTGATTCAACTCGAACATCAATTTTTCCACACTCAATGCCTTAAACCACCAAAGATTCAAACTCAAACGACCGGACCCATACAAAATTTCGTTAAATCGTTTCACATCGATTTAACCTGCCTGAAATTTTGGCACGCCATATTCCAAAAGTGAATGGCTGATACAAAATTTCGTCAAAACTTTGCCCCGACATATTTACATTGAAAACTTTTCCAAGGGTTTTCAATTGCCTGTAAATTTGCCCACAAGGGTTTTGATCTATCTGAAATTTTGGCACCCATATTCACAAGCGAATGAGAATCGGGATAACATTAATTCAACTGAAGCCCAGCTTCCCCTATCGGGTCATCCCTTGTGGAAGGCCCAGCTTCCCATATTGAGTCATGCCATTGGTACCTTCATATCAATATTCTTTCTGCCTTTGGACCCAATTAGATATTCATATCGATAACTCCACCTAAGGGACACGAGAACCTGAATAAAATTTCTCAGGCCCATATTATAGAGTAACAATATCTGGTTCAACGAAGTCTCAATTGTGCGACCCCCCCCAACTCCTTCATGCACGCACCGCGAGGGATAATTTAATCCGTCGTTCTGGGTGGGTGAAAATCTTCTGAAAGTTCTAATAAATCTCAAATGTCAGAAATTTAAAGAAGCTTTTACGAAGTTCGAATATTTTATATCAGCATCATTCCATAAAACAAAAAGATGAAATGAATATTTGGGTGGGAATAACAAAAATTCCTAAAGAATTTTTGCAATAATTCAAAATAATTACACAATGGTAAAAAACCATCGGAGATACTGGTGCGGGCAAATATTAATAAAACTCACAGAGAAGTTTAGAGATTATTCTAACAAAAAATTAAACTCCAGATAGAAACCAGATAATTTAACTCGGTCGTCGTTGGGGAGGGCGGATAGGGGGAAAATCTCTTGGCACCATTATTACAAACTTCTTCGGCGACACAGTGTTCGAATAGTGGAGAAGAAGGGAGGGAGGGAGGGAATAAGGGAGGGAATAAGAAATGCCACAGCATTTCGCAAACACACGAAATCACTTTACAAATATATGAAAAAATTAAATTCAACAATTAATCTTCAACATTACTCCTAGACTCTCTTAATCTAACGCTTGAAAAGTAAACTACATACAAAAGACTTAAATATCCGAAACACTCATTCTGAAAACAAATGAAAATTTCACAAGAATTTCCTAAAATTTCACGAAAAAATGAAAAAGACATTACTAACAACTATGCTAATTGCAGGCCTGGCCTTCCCAGCGAAAGCTCCAGAAAACAGCCAAAAACAAAGAGACAAATACACTCAAACACTTATAGCTGCAGAACAAAAAGCCATCGAGATGGAAAAATATTATGCAACAACTGATTCTTTAAATCAAATAGCTCCAACAAATTATATCAGTTATAAAACACAAAAACTAATGGATGCAGATTGTTCACAATATGTAAGAAGAGCAGGAGAAGATATTTTTGGACTATCTTATTCTTGGAATCATGCCGAAAAAAGAAGAGAAGCTGAAAAAATAAAATATGTATTTAAATCAAAAGCATATGATTGGGATGGGAAAATAGCAGAATTGGATTCCTTAGTAAAAAATGGAGAATTCAAAAGAGGAATGATACTTGCCTTTTATAATCCCAGAAATCAAGAAAGAAAACCATATAGCCATATGGAAGTAGGAAATGGCTTTGATGAAAATGGAGAATTCTGGACCATGGGAAACAGAGGAACATATCAAGGAAAAAGTAAATTATCAAAAATTAGAGAAGAAGGATATGATCTAATAGAAATATTAACAGAAAACCCTCAATTCATGGCAGATAATACTCCGAAGTCTACAAATAATGATATTTAATTAATTTTTAACCTTATACAAAAACTTATCAACAACTTTCTCAGCCTTAGTTCGTTTCTCTTGATGATCAGCCAGAAACACCTGAACTTTTTCAATCAACATCTTCTTAACCTCACCACTCAACATTTCCCCACTTCTATAAGCGCTTTCAACCTCAGCCAACTTCTGGTCATCTTCTTCAAAAAAGAATTTCAAATATTGGAAAGCAACATCTACATCAGGATTCCCACCTAGCTTTCTATGTTCCTCAACAGTTTCTTGTCCACCACTAAAGGCACTACCAATCTTCTTCTTAATCTGAGCAGCAGTATCAGTCATTGCAATATGAGAATTTGCATCACTTGCAGACATCTTTCCTCCAGTCAAACCAGGCATAAATAAATGATAAGTTGAACTAATTGGAATGAATTTATATTCTTTAACCCTCTTCGTAATATCTCTTGTTAATCTAATATGAGGGTCTTGATCTATACCAACAGGAATCAAAACTGGACAACTACCTTCAAACTCCTTTAATTGCGGATGTAACATATCAGAACCTTGCAATAAAGCAGCAAGCATTTTACCAGGTGTAACTTCTCCATAAGCGCCTTTGAATTCATTAAATGTCACATGACCAGCCAATTGATTCTGCAGCCTATAATAAGCATTAGACTTCTTCGCATCAATACCTCTTTCACTCTGAAAATAAATCTCACATTTATTCAAATCTAATCCCAACGCATCATAATCAAGCAAATAATCTCTAGCTATCTTCTTACTCTCAACAAAACTCTGACCTCTAGCATTATATGCTTCGATATCTGCAACTGCAATATAAATTTTAGCACCCATTTTTTGCCAAAAAATAACTTGTTTCAATAAAAGCATATGACCAATATGGAATCTTCCAGTAGGCATAAGTCCAGTCATCATAACAAACTTTTTCTTTTCTTTAACAGCAGTTAAAATTCTACCAAAATCTCTATTCCCAAAAACAACCCCACGTCTAAACAAAACTTCTTCTTGAAAAACTTCAGGTAAAACCTTCATCGGCTCAATTCCAAAATCTTTAATCAATTTTGCATAATTCAAATCTCCTTCAATTTCCCAAGGACTAAATTTATCTACCATACCTCAAGCAACCCAATCCTATATTTAAACATTTTCAAATAAAATCAACTTTAACTACTCAAGTGTAAATAGATAACTACAGATATATAAAAACAATACCTGGTTCAACTCAAATTCAGTTGAGAAATAATCTCAAACCCTCTATGCACGCAGATATAAAATTTTGTAAAATCGTTTTTCAATCGATTTTAGTTGTCTAAATTTTTGGCACGCCATATTCCAAAGAGAATGGCTCTACGCGAACGACTAATTCAATTTGCCCTAGACAAACTAAACATATCCATCTTAGGCCCAGCGTCCCCCATAGGGTCATGCCATTGGTACCATTTTCCAAAAAATAAAATGTCCTAATATCAATAATTGCCAAA
>JAQICZ010000041.1 GCA_027858295.1 Nanobdellota archaeon
ATACTAATAATATTAAATTTACTAATAAAGAATTATTAAAATCAATTAAAAATTTGAGGAAAATAAAGTATGGTTCGGAGTAATTGGCAAACTAAAACACTTGGAGAAGTTTGTGATAAAGGATCTTCAAATATATCTTTAAACAAAATTCAAGAGAATGAAGGAGATTATCCTATTTATGGGGCAAAAGGTTTTCTAAAAAAAGTTGACTTTTATCATCAAGAAAAACCTTATATCTCAATAATAAAAGATGGGGCAGGGGTTGGAAGAGTAAATCTACAAGAAGCTAAATCTTCTGTTATTGGCACATTACAATATATTCTTCCAAAAGAAAATATTGATATAAATTTTCTCTATTATTTTTTATTAGGTGTGGATTTTGAAAAATATTCTTGTGGTGCAGCAATTCCTCATATTTATTTCAAAGATTATGAAAAAGAAGAACTTATGGTTCCACCACTAGATGAACAAAAAGAAATAGTAAAGATCCTTAATGAAGTATTTGAATCAATTTTTAAATCAAAAGAAAATGCAGAAAAGAATTTAAAAAATACAAAAGAATTATTTGAATCTTATTTAGAAGAAATTTTCTCAAATCCAAAAGAAGATTGGGAAGAAAAGACCTTGAGAGAAATTACCTCTAAATTAGGAGATGGTTTGCATGGTACACCAAAATATGATGAAAAGGGAGAGTATTATTTTATTAATGGAAATAATTTAAATGATGGTAAAATAAATATAAAAGAAAATACAAAAAAAGTTTCTTTTGAAGAGTATAAAAAACATAAGAAAGAATTAAATGATCGGACAGTTTTTGTTTCAATAAATGGAACTCTTGGAAATGTTGCATTTTATGATAATGAAAAAATTATCCTTGGAAAAAGTGCCTGTTATTTTAATTTATTACAAAATATTGATAAAAATTTTATAAAATACAATATACAAAGTCCTGTCTTTTTTAGATACTTGGAAAAAGAATATACTGGAGCAACAATTAAGAATATCTCTCTTAAGTCTATGCGTGAATATAAAATATATTTCCCAAAATCAATCTCTGAACAAAAAACCATCGTCCAAAAACTGGATGCTTTATCAAAAGAAATAAAAGAACTTGAATCCATCTATAAACAGAAAGTTAAGGACCTAGATGAGCTGAAAAAGTCAATGCTACAAAAAGCTTTTAGCGGAGAACTAACAAAATAAAAAATGGTAAACATAAAAGAAGCACAGACAAGAAAAGATTTAATTGATCCAAAATTATCAGAAGCTGGATGGGATACATCCATACAGGAGATAAAAGTTATTTGTGAGTATCCAATTTCTCCTGGAAAAATTGAGGGTCAAGGCAGAAAAAGACAACCTAAATTTGCAGACTATATTCTTGAATACAAGGGAAGAAAACTTGCAGTTATTGAGGCAAAGAGTGAAGACTTGAGTGTCTCTGAAGGAGTAATGCAGGCAAAGGAATATGCCATGAAATTAAGACTTCAAACAGCCTATTCAACAAATGGGAAAGAGATTTATGAAATATGTTTTAATTCAAAAGGTGAATCTGTTAGTGAAAAAGAAATAGATTCATTCCCAAGCCCAGAATATTTATGGAAAAAAACATTTTCAAAACACGATATTTGGAAAGAGAAATTTGATACCGTTGAAAGAGCTAGAAAGTTTGAACCAAGATTCTACCAAGAAATTGCAATAAATAAAACTCTTGATGCAATTGCAGAGGATAGGAATAAAATGTTACTAACTCTTGCAACAGGAACAGGCAAAACTGTAATCGCATTTGAAATTGCATGGAAATTATTTTATTCAAGGTGGAATTTACAAAAAGATGGAAAAAGACAACCAAGAATTTTATTTTTAACCGATAGAAATGTTTTGGCAAACCAAGCATTTAATTCATTTTCCCCATTTCCAGAGGATGCCCTAAAAAGAGTTAGCCCAAAAGAAATAAAGAAAAATGGTTCTGTTCCAAAAAATGCTAGTATATTCTTTACAATTTTTCAAACTTTTATGAGTGGTAAAGACAATACTCCTTATTTTGGACAATATCCTAAAGATTATTTTGATTTTGAAAGGATTCATGGACGAAAAAGCAAAGGAATCCGTTTGCAAGCTTTATTCCGATAGTGGAATATATAAACAATTTTTAGAAAATGGATTTAAGCCATAATTATGTAACCCGCCTGTGGTCGCTTCATTTTAAAAAGAAAAGGTTCCTTATTTAAGTAAATAAAATCAAAAGAGCACACTAACAATCTTGGGTCCGCGGCGTGGGCGTTTGCATTAGAATAATAAATAATTTTAGAATTTATTAAAAATCTCTGTTAAATCAATCTCCAGAAGTGCAACTGGCATCTTGATTCTCCAGTTGTTTAGAATTTTGGGGTGGATTTCTCCGATTGTTCCGATTGGTTTTTCGTCTAGGAGGATATCTGCTGAACGCCCATCAATGAAGTGAGTATCTGATTTATCTTGTTCTTTGATTGTTAGTTCTATTCCTAGGCTCGTCCCAAGGTAATCTAGTATTTGTTTTGTGTCTGTGAAGTTGCCGGGGGTTACACCTATGCTTAGTTTTTCTTTTTCTACGATGTCTCCTTGATTGTTTAATGGCATTACTCTTCCGAGTTCGAATGTTTTTTGTGGATATTCTGCATCTACGTTTTCTGAGAAGATTTTCAAAGTGTAGTGAGTTAGGTCTTTTCTCAATAGGTCGTATTCTGTTTTTGATTCTTCAACGTGAACTGCGCCTTTTTCTTGTTTTTCTCCTATCCCCATTTTTGTAAATTGGTCTTGTGTTTTTGTTAAATGGTAGTTTGATGTTTCAATCATGTTTAGGCCAATTAATAATTCTGAAATTTTTCTTTTTATAATTTCTTCTTTGTTTTCTTCTCCAATTGTTGATATTTGTGGAATTTCTGGCTCGAAGTTGTCATAACCATAAGCTATTGCTATATCTTCGATTAAATCCATTTCATGTAAGATATCTGTTCTCCAAGATGGGGATTCCACTAATCCGTTTTTATAGGAATGTCCCATTTTTTGTAAAAGTTCTTGCATCTCTTTTTCCTTTAAATTTAATCCCAATGTTTTATTTACGTTTTCAAGGGAAATTTTGGATTTTTGTGTAGATAAGTCTGGAGTTATTTTATCTTTAACTTTCATCTGATAGATTTTCCCATTCATATCTCCAAGGGTTGTTACGATTATGTTTAAACATTTGTTCAATGTCTCTTGATCAAATCCTGAGCATTCGATAAAAACATCTTTTGTAGTTTTCGTAATTCTTCCGGTTAATTCAGAATTTATAATTGGTGGCATTGAAAGGATGTTTTGTGCAGCGTCAATAAAAATTGGGAATTTTGCTTTTCCTGCAAGTAGGTGTGCATATTCTTTTCCGGTTGGATGTTTTTGTAGAATTTGAAGACCTGACATTTCTTTAGGAGATTCTAATGGTATAAATTTGATTTTGTCTGGTTCGAGTGCTTTGTATTCAATTGGTAATTTTATTTTTTCAAGGGGGTAAATTCCAATTGCAAGTTTTTTTCTTTTTCTTCCAAGCGTTGTATGAATTTTTTCTTGTAAATCAATTAACTCTTTTATTTTGTTGTCGTCTAATTTTAATCCTTTGATTATCGCGCACGTTGTGTAAGGTCTAACATCTTTTACTGATGAATCAACTTTTACTTCGAAGTCTTTTTCTGGAGCATGAACTTTGTATTCTTTTAATCCATTTTTTTTACCTAAGTATCCTAAAAATCCTCTTTTGAAACCTTGGTAAGAAAGTAAATCTGGCCTATCGGGAAAGATTTCTAATTCAATTTCATCATCATTGAAATTTTCTAATGTTGTTCCAAATAGTGCAATTTTTTGTTGCATTTCTTCGTTTAGTTTTCCTATTTCTTTCTCAAATACTTTTCTTGAAAATTTTATGTTTGCCATTTTATATTCTTATTAGTGTTTTAATATTTCTTAATTGATTTAAATCGTTTTTATATAAATCTCTTAAATCTTTGATACCTAACATTTTGATAATGATCCTGTCAATTCCTGGACCCCAAGCAAGGGTTGGAATATGCTTTCCAAATAATGCAGTTGTTACTTCTGGTCTTAGCATACCTGCTGCAAATAACTCAATCCATTCTTTTCTTTCTTCATCCCAAACATCTCCTTCTACGGATGGCTCAGTATAAGGAAAATATGCGGGTCTAAATCTTACTTTTTCTAGTCCCATTTTTTTTGCAAATTGTTTTAAGTATCCAAGTAAATGTCTAAAATTAGCGTCTGGGTCAATAACAATCCCCTCTGTTTGATTAAATTCAAATCCATGTGACCAATCAACTGTTTCATTTCTGAAACATTTTCCTACTGCAAAGAATTTTGCTGGAATATCTTTTTCTGTTAGTTTTGCAAGTGTTTGTGAAGTAAGTGAAGTTGTGTGTGTTCGAAGTAGCATTTTTTTTGAGTCTTCTTCTTGCCAATTATATCTCCAACCTCGTGAACCACCAATTCCTTTTTCATGTGCAAGTTTTACTCTTTCAATTATTTTTTTGTCTGGTAATTCTGTTTTTTTATCTATGAAAAATGTATCTTGCATTTCCCTTACTGGATGGTCTTGTGCTGTAAAAAGTGCGTCAAAATTCCAGAATGAACTTACAACCAGGTTACCTTTCATTTCTTTAAATCCCATTTCTGTCCAAACTTTTCTGGCATAGTCAGTTGATAAATTAACAAAATGTCTTTTTCCTCCGTAGATTCTTGGGGCTGGAATTGATAAGTCATATCTTCTAAATTTTTTACCTTTCCAATTTTTTTCTGATCTTAGAATTTCGGGAGTAATTTGTTCAATTAATTCTCTTCCTAATTCTTTTGAATGCATAATTTCTTTACCTAAATCCGTAATTGTGATTTGAATTAATTTTGTTTCTTCTGTTAAAATCATGTGTTTTCTTTTTTGAAGTATTTTTATGGCAAAAATTTGTTCAGGTGTTAAGGATGATTCTTCGAGTGGGAGAACTTCTAATAGCATTTCTTCTAGACTTTTTTTGGAGACTTCTTCTTTTGAAGCATTTAGAATAATTTTCCCATTTTTCAGATCAATTAATGCTTTTTTCTTTAGGGCTCCAATTGAAGCTTTGAATTCATCTGCAGAGAGACCTGATTCTTTTTGGGCTTCTTGTAAGGGGATGATTCTTTTTGTATCTAATAGAAGTAGGAGCCTTCTTTCTGGAAGTCCTTTCTTTCTGTAAAGTGCTCCATTTACATCAACATCAATGATTTTCTTTTTTTCTGTAGTTAATTCTATAAGTTCTTTATTTGCTAAGAAGTCTAGGGCTCTAAGAACTGCGACTTTGTCTAGATTAGATTTTTTACAGATTTCTGAAATTGGGTCTTCTAAGTGGGGAAGTACTTTCTTCTCGTTCGGACTTAATGAATCAATTAGCTTTTCCATTATAATTATAAGAAAAGAGTTTTCATTAAAAAAGGTTTGTTTTGATTGTTGTGTCGTTTTTGTGTGACAGGGATATAAATTTATAAAGAATTTTGGGGTAGTTTATGTATGAATAAGAAGGGGTTAAGTCAGATAGTAACTACTTTAATTTTAATTTTGCTGATTCTTGTAGCTGTGGGAGGAATCTGGGCGGTTGTAAATAATTTTATTACTAAGGGAGCTGGGAAGATTGGGACAGACCAGTTTACGATGAGCCTTACTTTGAAGAGTGCAAAGATTAATTATACAACAGGTATGGCTGAGGTGAAAGTTCGTAGAAATGCTGGTGAAGGCCAGTTGACAGGACTCAAATTTATTGTAGAAGATACAAGGAATTCTGATATTTATGAAGAAACATTTGAGAGGTTCCCAGAGCTTGCGGAGAGAACATTTGATTTGAATTTAACTTTTAGTGAGTTTTTGGTTATGAATGATATTTACAAGATTTCTATTGCTCCCATGTTCTTAGGTCCAACTGGAGCTGCGAATGTTGGTTCTGTTGCGGGTAGTATATCCGGCTTAAATGAGGGTGTTGATTTTGGAAATGGTACTGAAGAAATTCCTGAGCCACCGGCTCCAACAGTGTGTGTAAATGATTCTGATTGTGGTATTGATTATTTTGTTGAGGAATATCCTAGAACTTGTAATGATGCGAATACTCATGTCGAACAGTATGAGATGGTCTTTACGTGTAGTCCTTTTGGGACATGTTTTAGTGATGATACGACAAAGGCGATTGTAGAAGAATGTATTAATGGTGATATTTGTTCTAATGGAGTTTGTATAGCCGAACCAATCAATTGTACTCCTGAGACTATTGTCGATACTTGTGGAGTGGACGGTTTAGTCCCAATGCTATTAGAATGCCATCCCACCTTGAATGCTACTGTTCAGGATTATCAAACATATACTTGTGATGCTGGAGTTTGTGATTCTGGTATTACTAGTGTAATTGTTGAGAACTGTACAGATGGGGATGAATGTTTTAATGGTGAATGTTTTACCCCATTAGAATGTATTGATAATGCGGATTGTCCTCTCGGAGAGATTTGTGACGCTGGGAATTGTACTGCAGAGTTGGTAATTAATTCTGGAGGAATTGCATCTGCTTGGCCACCTGGTGTTGCAGAATATTTTGAAAGTTCAAATTTACCTGCAGAAGTAGGGGAGGTTTTACCTGGATATTTTATTATTTTCCCTGGAGGTGCAGAAACTAGATGTTTGACTATTAGAGATTTTATTGTCCAGAGTGGTGTTAGCTATATTAGATTGAATGGAGCTCCTACAAATGTGACTGCGGAAGATAGTTACCAGGTTTGGGAGACTGATTATATCTGTTCCCAGATATAATTTAGGGGATTTTATTTATTATGCAATCCTTAATTTAAATTTACGCTTCTTCTCCCAATTTTGACCAAAAGCACAATTGTTTCTAAATCTCAACATAACTTACATAACCTGAAAAAATTGTTCGCTCCGCTCATATAAATTTTGAATTATCGCCGCTGGCAGAGGCAAATAGTGTAAATTATTTTTTTAAAATTGATGGT
>JAQICZ010000047.1 GCA_027858295.1 Nanobdellota archaeon
TTATACTTTGCCATAATTTTAAAAGTTGCTAACAATGGCTATAAATAAAAGCCGTTGTTAAGGTTATTTCTTTGAATCAATCATTTGTTATACGGCTTCGATTCATAGCCGAAACGTTACCACACGTACTTTTTATTTAGATTTTCTAAAGTTCATAACTTTTTTCTAAATAATAGAAAAAAAAATTTGTGAGATGAAAAAATATCTTTAAATTTGCATACTATAATTAGCGAAAAACATGGATTATATAAATAAAGTTTTCTTAGGTGATTGCATTGATGGACTGAAAAATTTACCTGACAAGTCTGTTGACTTAATAATTGCAGACCCGCCTTATTGGAAAGTAATTGGCGAGAAATGGGATTATCAGTGGAGGACAGAGCAGGATTACGTTGAATGGTCGCTAAAATGGATAAAGGAAGCATCAAGAGTTTTAAGATATGGAGGTACATTTTATTTATTTGGTTATTTCCGCACTTTGGCACTTTTAGTTCCATATTTTGATGGATTAGAATTGGATTTAAGACAACAGATACTTGTAGATAAAGGCATGAGAGCGGTTTCTGGTCGTGCTACAAAGAATTATAAGATGTTTCCAAATACAACGGAAAGCATTTTGTTTATGATTAAGGATAACAAACAATTCATAAAACCCTATCTTAAGACGCATCAAGAAAAAGTTGGACTTAAAGCAAAAGAAATCAATGAGGCTTTAGGTGTTAAAAACAATGGTGGTGGAATGTGGAGCATATATACAGGCAAAAACGTTTGCGAGCAATTTCCAACTGAAGAACTGTGGACAAAATTGCAAAAAGTACTAAAATTTGATTTGCCATATAACAAGGTTGCTCAAACTTTCAACGCACAAATGGGCTTAACTGATATTTGGCGAGATATTGATTTTTATAAAGAAAAAAGGGTACATTCTACACAAAAACCATTAACGTTAATCAAAAGACTTATCTTAGCAAGTTCCAATGAAGGAGATTTAGTTGTTGACCCCTTTGCTGGTTCTGGTTCTACGGCTCTTTCTGCTATAAATTTGAATAGAAATTACTTCACAATTGAATTAGATGAAGGCTATTATACAGAAGTATTAAAAAGGATAGAACTTGTTAAGAATCCGATTGGGAATTTTATTTCCGTCTGATGTAAGTTTCTTTGGCTTCTGAAAACTTGTCAGTATCTCTCAAATCTAGAAATTGCCTTGTGCTTTCATTTATTAATGGTAAAATTGAAACCATTTCTAGTTTATTTTTCTTGTTATCAATCAGTTCTTGATATGTTCTTCCTTGAGCAATTTGAGAATTTAAAGTATTTTCGGGTACAGAGTCTATTAATTGATTCCATTCTTCAACCGATAAGAGTGCAGTCGGCATAGGTTCAGGAGTCAACAAACTTCTATCGTGATTAGGCACAATATAATAATCTATATTAATTGAAGGTATTGTATTAGCATTAGTAACAATACAATTAAAAACTTTAACAGGATTACACAAATAGAATTGATAGGAATAAGGCCAAAAGTTCTTAGGTGCAGGTGTCTTATTTGGATTACGACTTATATGTTCTAAGAAAATTTTATTGTAATAATTTGTCATTAAGTTAGTAAAGTGACTATGTCTTTCGGTTTTATTCCAAATTTCAAAAGCCTGAAACCTAATTGTATCAAAATTGTTTTCAGAAAAATAAGGATAATCTGCAAGTGTCAAAAATACTCTATCAAGGTCTTGAGTGAGCAATTTTAATTCACTTTCGGACTTTATTCCAAAAAGCCATTTGCTATCATCCATTCTTTTAATATTAGCTGAACCACAATGAGGACAAACTTCTTCAATTCTTAAAACTTTGTTTTTACAATTCTTACAAGTGTCTAATTGGTCAACTCTACTACAAGATTTAACTTCCGTACCATCAATTAAATCATCACCACGAGCACCAGTTCTTGTTCCTTCTACACCTGTTATCAAGGAAGCAAGATGTTGTCCTGGATAACCGATTTTCATATTTGGTGTTTGTTTAGTTAGTTTAGACCACTCAAGAGCTTTAATTCTCGGTGTTAATACTAGCTCGTCTAATAATTGAACAATTTTGTTTAAATTATCATCTATTGTTATGTGCTCAGGATTTGGGTTCATTAAATAACTCTTTTATATCAACATTAAGTGCTTTTGCAATTTTCTCAATGTTAACAAGAGTTATATTCTTTTCAGCACGTTCTATCATTCCAATATACGTTCTATGCAGGTCAGCTTTAAAAGAAAATTCTTCTTGGGAAAGATTTTTTTCTTTTCTCAACTGTCTAACGCGTTGTCCGAATTTTATTAAAATTTCTCTGCTCTCCATTGAGTAAATTACAATGGGGCAAAGCTACTTATAGTATGCAAATCATACTACAGACTATAGTTAGCATTTTAAGTTCGAAATAATCCCCAC
>JAQICZ010000056.1 GCA_027858295.1 Nanobdellota archaeon
TTAACGCAGTACCTTAACAAAAGGAGAGATACGATGAAGGAGTTAGCGAGAGACGTTTTATTAGGCACAATCATTTTTGTTGGATTAGTAACTTGTAAAATAACCTTACACGTTAAGAAATTCTTCAAACCAAAAAAGAAACGTTACGTTTGTTGTAATTGCCACGAAGATATCCCAAGAGGAACTGGAATCTTTATTGGAAAGCAGACAACCTGTTTAAAATGTTTTACTAAGGGGAGAGGATTTATGTAAGTTTGTTTACAAGAAGTTTACAACTAATTTTAAGTTAGTTTACAAGGAGGTGATGTGAAATGTTCAAAGTGCCACAAACAAACATACGTAATTTATTTAACATCTGAAGGGTCTATATGCCCTGAATGCCAAGATGAAAGGAGGTCAAAGAAATTGTATTGTAATAACTGTGGCAAAGAGATAGTCATTTGGTTTAGAGTTGGTCATTTAATTTTATGCAAATCTTGTTATAATAGGAGGAGATATGGCGAGAAAACGTAGAGGTTATGGCTACACGAAACCTTGTCCGAAGTGTCATCAATATTGTAAATTGACTCGTCACCACGTGTTTCCAAGACGTTGGTTCGGCAAAGGAAAAAACAATAATTATATTTTGCTAATTTGCAAGGAATGCCATCGAGAATTAGAGAAAAGAATTCCTTTCAGCAAAATGCCAAAACTTTTCTATCAACAAGTATTAAATGATTTTTTGGAGGAGAATTATGACACGATTTGATATGCACGAACGATGTGAACTTTGTAAAGAACTAACCACAATGTATTCAAAAACATTGATTAATGGCAAGTGGATACTGGCTTGTTGGAGGTGTAGAAATGAACAAACAAGAACAGAAAAGAAGGTTTGCTCAAGCGATGATATTACTCTCAGCCAAGTACAAGGTTAAACTTAGTATCAATTGGGAAACTGGAGTTCTTGATTTTCAAGGAGACCTTCCACCCCAAGGCTGGAGTACCTTAATTGGAGAATTGACTGAAATGGCTAGAGAATGGAATTTAAAGGAGGTATGATGGAAAAGGTTAGAGGAGTAAAGCAATGCGTTTGCGGAGCAGTAATGCACGAACACGTCGATGACCGCTTGGATTCATACTGGCAATGCCCAAATTGTGGGACTAAGATTCGTATTTTTCATCGCAGAATCGAGCCTCAAAGAGGCATAAATTCAAGAGGCGGAGCGTAGCTTATCAAGCTCGTTCTTTCTGGCAGGAATAACCTTCCTGCCTTCAATCCAGCTTCAGCAGGCTACCCCTTCCTTCTGAGGCTGAATTAAGGGATATTAGCCTAGTCAGGCCTCTTAACAATGCGAAACCGACTAGGCGATAATATAAAAAACCTTATTATAGTTTAATCATTAATTTTAAAATATGGATGTTTACAACGTGGATACTCCAGACGAGGAGTACAAAGTATCGGCTCAGTCAAAGAATAAAGCACGAAAAGAAGTATTAGAAAAAGAAGGTATTACTCTAGAAAAAGTAGAACTAGAAGAGTATGGAGATACAAAAGGAGATTGGATTTATCTCGAGCAAGATGACAAGCGATGGGCAAACGAAAAGATAGGAGATTCTAACGCAACAATAGGAGGATTCGGGTGCTTAATCACAAATCTCTCTTCCCTCTCATATTGGTATGGAAAATATTTCACACCAAAAGAAATAGCAGAAAAAGGAAAGTTTACTTATGACGGTTCTTATTATTGGAAAAGTGGAGATAGCTTTTTGCCTTTTGATTTTGTTTGGAGATATTACACAAGAGATTTTGGAAAGATTAAAGAGATTCTATTTTCAGAGGACAATGCTTGCGTTGTAAGAGTTTCTCTCGGAGGTGCTTATCATTGGCTTGCAGTTATAGGTTTTGATAGCAAAACTAATAAGCTGATTGGAGCAGACCCTTTGACAGGAGATTCTTGTTTTATTGAAGAACGATATGGTAGAATAAATGGGTTCGCAGAAGTTACAAGAAATAATAATTAAGAATAAATAAATGGAAAAAGTATTAGAGGCATTAAGATTCCTAAATGGTTACAAGACGTATTTTGTCGGTGCGTTGATGATTATATTAGGAATAATCCAGTCAGATAATGAGTTAATCCTTCAAGGAATAGGGTTAATGACTATAAGAAAAGGAATTGCTGGATATAAAAAGTAGTTAAGTTATTTGAAACTTATTTTAGTTTTCGTGTGGTTAGTAATGATATTGGCGATGTTGTTTGCAGTAGCAGTTCCTGTTCTAGCAATACAGGCGATAGAAGCAGACAGGCATAACGAAACGCATTCATTACTTAACCAGAAAAACGCTATTATGGAGGTGAGATATAAAGAACGAATTAAATAAAAAAATAGATGTCAAAGGGATAAAGGAGCAAAATATTATTATGCAGTCCACTTATCCCTTGCTCTATTTTCAAAAGAGAGTATAATTAAAATATAATTAGCATTGCATACATAGATGGCGAACTTCTTGCAATGCGGTTCGCCTTTTATGTACTAAAAAAATGAAAAAATGTACAAAGTGTGGAGAGTTAACAGACAATTTCTCTCCAAATAAGAGAATGACAGAAGGGCTAGCTTCTTGGTGTAGAGATTGTATTAATAAAAAATTAAAAGAATTTGTTAGAACAAAAATAGGTTTAGCTAAGAAAATATACAGAAGACAAAAATTTAATTCTATTAAGAGAGGACATCGACAACCAGCATACACTAAGGAAGATTTTATTGAATGGATTTTAAACAACAGTTCTTTTAATAATCTTTATGAAAAATGGGTAGCTAGTGATTTTAAATTTGAATTAATACCAAGTTGCGACAGGTTAGATAATAGTGTTGGTTATTCATTTAGTAATATTCAAGTAGTAACTTGGGAAGAAAATAGAAAAAATTCTAATATTAGCAGACGTAGAAAAGTAAAACAATTTGATATTAATGGAAATTTTATAAAAGAGTACATATCACTTAGCGAGGCGTTCAGAATTACCCATACTAACACAGGGAATATACACAGTTGTTGTCTTGGAAAAAGAAAACAGGCTAGCGGGTATAAGTGGAAATACAAATCATATTTTTCAGTCCTTTCGCACAGTTTTTAAAGGTGGTTTAGCTAACTGCCTTTTTTTATTGGGTAAGAATAGTTTTAAAAAACTTGACAAAGTTTTAAAAAGAGAGTATAATTAAAATATAATTAAGTAACAACAAAAAAATGAAGGTAAACAAAAAAGAAATGAAAGAGAAGTTTAAAGCAGGGTTTATTATTATAGTAGTATTAGCAATCGGAATAAGTTATACAGTTTGTTATTATGAGGGAAAGGAATTGAAGAACGATTACACGAGTTCAATGACAATAATAAACGAGCATTTTGAAAACAAGGAAATTAATATAGAAAGTAAAGATAACGGTGTGGCAGTTGAGGAGGCTTCTGCACAAGTTATGCCATCGGAAGAAGGGAGGGATAACGGTGCCTCTGGTACTGCCTCCCTGTCCGAGGAGATTGGAGAGTTCACATCATATTCAGCCGGCGACGGATTTACTCCCGGAATAATTATGGCAAGTGGAAAAGAAGTTTACGAAGGTGCGATTGCTTGTCCTGCAAGATTAGATTTTGGAACAGAGATTGAAGTAAACGGAAATACTTATACTTGCGAAGATAGAATGGCAAAGAGATTTAGAGATGGAAATTACTTTGACATTTACCAAGACAACCAAGATGAATCATTAGAATTTGGTCGAAGACAATTAGCGTTTATAATTAAGTAAAACAACAAAATGGAAAAAAGTTATGTAACAATGGGGCTATTTCCTATTTGTGGAAAGGAGAATGGAACAATATTAATGGATAGGAGAATTAAGGACACGTTTGGAAAGCAAACGATTAACCCAACCAATCCTTGCGACAAGTGTAAGGAGAAATATTTGAAGAATGGAGTTATGTTATTTTATTTTAAGAGTGGAGATTTAGTTGTACTTAAGGACAAAGCATTTAAGGGAATGTTTGAGAGGGAATTACCACCTAAGAAAATAGCATTTTGCGAACAAGGGGTTATAGATAAAATTAATCAACAAACAAAATGAAATTACTAACAAAGGAGATAGAGAAAAGATTTAAGAAGATTGGAAACCAAGAAAAGTCAACTGATCTAATTGTAATTGCAAAGTTTTTCAATCCAACCGGAATTGGAACATGGTACATTACTGAACTTGTAGAATATAGATTAAAAAAAGAAGGAGAAGAAGAATGGGAATGTACGGAAAGTTTTGATGTTAAAGAAAAATTAGTTAAGGAGGGTTACATAGTTCTTGATGTTATATTATTCGGATATGCAAGTTTATTCGGAGACCATAATGACGAATGGGGATATATCAGTTTAAAAGAACTGGAAGAATTTAGAGGACAATTCAGTTTAGGAATTGAGAGAGATTTGCATTGTGGAGAAAAACCGATAAGCGAGTTTAATATTAAATCATTAAAATTATAATTATGAAGAAAAAAGATTATTCAGAACATACAATGGACGCAATGAGGTATAGCAGAATTATGTTAAAAGGAAATAAGAAGGGAATGTTAAAGGCTAAAGCTGAAAAGTTATTTTGGAAAGTTACCTCTATTATTTGTATTGTGACCTTCCTTGCATTTGCCCCTTTGGCATTTGTTCAAGCAGACGGAAGAATCATATTACAGATTTTAGTTAGCTTAGTATTAGGAACGATGACAGTTATTTTGTGGGAGGTAGTTAAAGAAGCATTTAATAATTAAAGAACGACTATGACAGATGAGGAATATGACGTAGTAGCGAAGATGGAGAAGTTTGGAGGGAGTTTTGTGCAAGCATTAGCAGTTTGTTTTCAAAGAGCAGACCCCAATAACTTTATGAAGTTAAAAATTACTTTCCATGAATATTGGGAGGAGTTCAAAGAATTTAATAAGTAAGAAAAAAAGTATGAAAATTATTTTATTAACACTAGCATTTTTATTTTTAGGAGTTAGTGTAGCAAACGCCGGATATGTCAATGGGTATTTTAGAAGCAACGGAACGTATGTAAGTGGTTATTATAGAACAGAGCCAAACGCTTATAAGTTTGATAATTATAGTTGGGATGGAGATTGGAGCGACGCCTACAATGATTCTTATTATAACAATTACTACACAACACCAAGTTATTACACAACACCAAGCTACGATTATTATCCAACATATTATTATTATTATTAAAAAAAGTATGATTAACAAAGATGAATGGTACTCAATGAGCCAAGTGGTTGACCAAAAATTATTGCCAATGTTTAAATCTAGGTATTCAGTAAAGAAATGGATTAAGGCTAAAAAACTTTCTGCTGTTGTTATGGGAGAAGGAATGGCGACAACCTATAAAATCAAGGGAAGTTCTTTGATTATGTTTATTGCAAAATGGGAGTCTGGGGATTTTATGAGTTAAAAAAACCTTGACAAAGTTTTAAAATAAGAGCATAATTAAATCATAATAATTAAAACAACAAAACAAATGGAAGATGAAAAAGTTGATGACGAGTACCAAGCCCTGAAGGACAAAATCGCAACAGCAAAATGCGAACTTTGTGATAGAGATTGGTATGACGAAGAAGCAACCATTGAAGAATTATCAGAAGACGTTGACTCTATTGAGTCAACAGACAGGTGCATAGATTGTTGGGGATTTTATAAAAACGAATCTCCTGATAGAATTTAACAAATTTAAAACAACAAAATGGCTAAAGAAAAAACAGTCGCAGTTAAAAAGGAAGTGGCAGTAGAGCAAACACCAGCGTCAATGATAACTCACGCTATTGATAAAGGAGCGTCGATTGAAACGCTGGAGAAGATGTTTGCATTACAAGAAAGATGGGAAGCTAGTCAAGCGAAAAAGAAATTTGATAAAGCGATGTCAGATTTTCAAGTTAATTGCCCAGTTATAAAAAAGAATAAACCAGTTTATGACAAGCAAAGTAAACTTAGGTATTCATATGCTTCACTAGATAGCATATTTTCACAAACAAAAAAACTTATTTCTGAAGCTGGTCTTTCTTATAGATTCGGAAACACAAAGACTGAAACAGAAATGATTGTTGAATGCATAGTCACTCATATTGATGGACACTCACAGTCAAGTCCATTCACAGTAGCTATCGGAGCAGAACAATATATGACAGATACTCAAAAAATGGGGGCAAGGTCAACCTTCGCAAAGAGGTATGCATTTTGTGACGCCTTTGGAATTATGACTGGTGACGATGACACTGATGCAGTTGAAGATGAGGTTGATGACAGTGAAGTCAATAAAGCACTTGTGAAATTAGATAAATGCACAACAGCTGAGAAGTTCAATACAACATGGAACTCTTTTACAAAAGAATTACAGGCTAACAGAGCCATCATTGATTATGCCAAAAATGTTAAAGAATTAATCATGCAAAACAAATGAAAATCTATAAAGAATTAATTCAAGGAACGGATGAGTGGTTTAGTGCTAGAGAAAACAAAATGACAGCTAGCAACGCTCAGTCAATTAGTGCAAACGGCAAAGGGCTTGAAACTTATATCTATTCAATGCTTGCTGAGAAATTCTCACAAAACAAAGAGTTCTACACTAATGCTGATATGGAAAGAGGAAACGAACTTGAGCCACAGGCACGAGATGTTTATGAGATAAATAAATTTGTAAAGGTTGAACAGGTTGGATTCATTGAGATGGATGAATTTGTCGGATGTTCGCCTGATGGTCTTGTCGGAGATGATGGAATGATTGAAATCAAATGTATGAATGATAAAAACCATTTTAAGTTTATTATTGATAGAAAAATAAAAAGTGCATGGATGTGGCAAATGCAAATGCAACTGTTAGTGTCCAGGAGAAAGTGGGTTGACCTTGTAGCTTATAACAAAAATTTTGATAACAATATTTTAACTATAAGAGTTGAACCAGACTTGGTAATGCAAGAAAAACTTATAGTCGGAATAGCTAAAGGAAAAACTTTAATTAATGAAATAACAAAAAACTATGAAAAAGCAAGTAGACATCTTTAAGCCAGGACTCGCAGAGCTTCAAAAAATGGCCACTAGGTTGAAAGGGGTTAAGATAGTTGACACAAAAGACGTTGAGGGATACAAAAACGCTAAGGAGGCAAAAACAGAGCTTGCCAAAATGCGTATAATTATAACTAAATTTGGGAAAGAGCAAAGAAAAGAAGCAAGAGATTATGCTAGTGAAGTTATTAGACAAGAAAAAGAACATCTTGCATTAATTGTTCCAGTTGAAGATGACATCAAAAAACAGATTGATGCAGTTGATGAGGAGAAGCGAATGGAGGAAAGAAAAGTTTTACTTCCTTCTCGTAAAAAAATGCTTGAAGGAATTGAAACTAAGATGACAGATGAAGAAATCCTTTTAATGGACGAGCAATGTTTTTCTGAACATTTTTCACAGCTTAGAAATGATTATCTTTTTGAAAAGGAAAGAAAACTTCAAGAACGAGAAGCACAACTTAAAAGAGAAAAAGAACTCGAAGAAGCTAGAAAGATTGCTAGAGAAGAAGAAATTGAGAATGCAAAAATTGCAAGGATTGAGGAAAAGAAAAGAGCGGATGATGAATTAAAAAGAGTTGAGCAGGAAAAGAAAGATGAGATTGAACGATTAAAACAAGAACAGATTGACAAAGAAGCTCGTGAGAAAAGAGATGCAGAGGAATTGATTATCAGAAAAGAAAATGAAGCGAAGAGATTTGCCGAAGAAGAAAGAGTCAAGAAACTCGAGATTGAAGCCGACAAGAAATATCAGAAATTTTTGGCAGATAATAAATATAACGAAGAAACCGACCTTCTTAATCAGTTTAAGGATGAAATTTTTATGTATAGATTAGTTAATAAATTTAAAAAATAACAATGAAAATAACAAAAAGAATACACCCAGGATATGAAGAATTTGAGAAGATTAAAGAAGAAGGATTAAAAATTAGAAAAATATTCGGAAAATATCAATATTTTTATTCTTCAAATAAAGGTGAAATAAGTTTAATAAGTCTTCCTAATTATATCCTGGATGGAGAAATTAGGTGGGAAATTTATTGTTTGGAGGGCAATTTATTTGAAGATGTAATAGCTTTTCATACAAAAAAAGAAGCAGAATGTTTTATAGAAAAATATTTAACTAAACAAACAAAATGAAATACGAGATAAAAATACAAATAGAAAAAGGGATGTTGGTTATGGAAGACCGAATGCGTGAAACTTTGCTTAGACATTGCAAGACATTGAACGACGGAGTTTACAAAATGGAATTGAGGAGAATGTATGGGAGAAGGACAACCGGCAAGGGATATGAAGCCGGAAACCAAAACGGATATTATTGGGCTGTTGTTCTTCCTTATTTTGGAAACCATTTAGGATATGCACCGGACGAAATGCACTCTGCTTTAAAACATAAATTTTTACGGAAGGGTGGAAGCGATGAGTTGCCAAAAGTAGGAAGCACTTCAAAGCTAGACAGGGTACAATGGGAAGATTACATGGAGCAAATTAGAATATTTGCTATGGTTGAGTTTGGCTTAAATATTCCACTTCCAAACGAGGATTTATACTAATCCCCCAACAGTTTGCCAACAGTTTTGACTTTACAAAAGATTGAAAAAATTTTATAATTAGATTATTAAATTATAAAAGAGTTTTATGAATAAACACGGACATAGTAATACAGGGAAATTATCACCAACATATAACACTTGGATTTCTATGAGGCAAAGATGCTTAAATAAAAAAAGTAGTAAATATAAAAATTGGGGTGGTAGGGGAATAAAAATTTGTGATAAGTGGAAAAGTTTTAAAGTATTTTTAGAAGATATGGGAGAACGACCGTCGGGAAAATGCATTGAAAGAATTAATAATAACAAAGGATATAATAAAAAAAACTGTAAATGGGCGACGCAAAAAGAACAAATGCAAAACACAAGGAGAACAAAAAAGGTGGGCGGTATTTCTATTTCAGAATTTTCAAAAATTAATAAGTTAGAAGAATATTTAGTTAGGAGTAGAATTTACGCAGGTTGGTCAAAAAATGAAATATTAAAGGGGGAGAGAAAAAGAAAAACAAAGTATAACTATGGTGATTTCAAAAATGCCGTAGAGGTTGCAAATTATTTTGGGATACATAGAGTTAGGGTTTATCAAAAATTTTGGGAGGGTTGGAAAATAATTGGTAAAAAATTTATAAAATCTTATGAAACAAAAACTTAGAAAAGAAGAAGTTGGATTCACACAAGTAAAAAATAATATTTTAAATGATAAAAATTTATCATTTAAAGCGAAGGGGTTATTTGCTTATTTATACAGTAAGCCTAATGATTGGGATTTTTCAAGCAAAAGAATAAAAAATGATTCGATTGATGGTTTAGATTCAACATTATCAGGGCTTAAAGAACTCGAAGAAGCTGGTTATTTAGTTAGGATGAGAACTAAAACAGGGAAGGTTGAATATTGCCTTTACCATTCAGTAAACCCAAAACGGGAAAATCCCTACCAGGGAAAAGCCCAACAAGGGAAAACCCACTCCATAAGTAATAAAGAAAAAATAGTAATAAAGAAAAATACAAACACAGACGATGGTGTGGTTTTAGAAGAGGTTGAAGATACATATAAATCAAAACATAAAATTGCTAAACAGAAAGGAATAAAACTTAAAAAAACTCCTCGAACATCAAAACAAGATAAATCTTTTGAGGTTATGCAGGCAATAACTTATTATCGAGATCAAGCAATGTTGATTCACGGAATGCAATTTATGAAAGTCCAAAATGAGTCACGAAATAAAGTTGTTAGAAAATTAGCTTCAAATGTTGATTGTGATTTGAAAGGATTAATTGATTGGTGGATAGATGGAGCGGGAGAGTGGGCTGGGTATGAACCGGAACAGTGCTTTTCAATCAGAATGGTTGAAAGGTTTTTAAATAAGGATAGCGGGCGAGTAGATAAAATACATAATTTATAAAAATGCCAATACTAAAAATAATGGGATCAGACGGAATAAAAATAACAAAAGCACAAGCCCTTGAAATAAAGAAAATGAAATGGGGAATTAATGGTGGGAGTCCAACAGCAAAACCAACTGAGGCAATAAGCCTTCCGGAATTAGGAACTTTCCAAGTAAAAGATGTTAGAAATATTTTAAATGATGATAAGGATAGTAATAGAAACGAAGCAATGGAATTTAGAATGGCGAAGCAGAAAACAAAACAAGAAGAAATAAATGCTTATAGGTTAAGAATTAAAAACTGGGATCCAATTAAAAAAGCAGAAAGAATGTTAAAAACTTATTGCTATTTATGTTATCGTGGGAAAGGTAATGATGGGATGGCAAGGGATGTTATGATGAATGATCCAATTTATTCAATACTTATGAAGCCACTTGTAGAATATTTTGAGAAGAATAAAAACGAAATTCACGCACCAAGAGAAATTTATCAGGATTTAATGCCAGCTACTCCATCAGGAAGAGTTGAGGTTGATGGTTGGAAATCAATGGCAAGTAATATTAAATAAATGCAGAAACATACAAAAGTATATTTAAAACATTTTAATATAGGCGAACAGGATTATATCCCATCAGAAATTTCAGGAAGTCCGGCGACCGGTGGGATACACCATATTAAATTTTTGAGTGCCGGAGGGAAAGATGAGATTGAAAATTTGATTGCTTTAACGAAGCAAGAACATGACCAAGCACACTACAAAGAATATCCGTACTTAGAAAGGGAAGAATTATTTGAATATCACAAAAAGTTTACAAACGTTTACAAACAATTAAACAAACAACAATGAAGGTAAAAATTAAAATAAACAATAAGGTTTTAGAAATAATGGAATTACTTGTTGACGACCCAGAGTATGTTTCTCCTCAAAGAATTCGTGTGGAAGAAGTGGAATTTTTAGCGGTAGAATTTATAAAATATTTAACCAATCTAAATAAACAACCAACAATGAAGAAAACAACAATAGAAAAAATTGAAGAGATGGGAGGAATCAAAGAGCCATTCGGTTTGTTTGAGCTTACAATTTTTAGAGATAAAATTGGAGATAGTTTGTGGCACGTAAAAATAACAAGCCCTGATGCTATTATTAGAAATGAATCAGCAAGAACTTTAGATGAAGCTGTTGAAAAAGTTTATGATAAATTTTAGAATTAAATAAACAACAATGAAAAAAATAATATCAACACATAATTCCACTCCACATATTTTAACCATTTGTTGTTGTGGCTGGCAAGGAGGAGGAAACAATAATAATAGTGAAGCTAGAAAAGAACTTTTCTCTCATATGCGTAAAAATAATTGCAAATCATCTTCAATTGAGATAGGGAGGGTGTCGCATTATGAATTAATTATTGAATAATACGAAAATGAAAGACTTTGGAAAAAACTACTTAGAATATTCAGACAGTGGAGTTCTAGTCAAATATATTGGAGATAATGGAATTGATATTGATGATTATATCCAGAGCCTACTAGATAAAAAAGACCAAGA
>JAQICZ010000002.1 GCA_027858295.1 Nanobdellota archaeon
CTTTTTGACAATTTTTTTCTTTACTGGTTTCTTTTTCGCAACTTTCTTCTTTTTTATAAATTTTTTCTTTGCTGATTTCTTTTTTACAAATTTCTTCTTTACTATCTTTTTCTTTGCAGTTTTTCTTTTTATTGTTACTTTTGGTTTTTTTCTTAATTCAGTTAGAGAATTCTCAATAATTTTAATTGGGAATCTATATTTTTTGCCACGATTTCTTTCTTTTTTTATTTTTTTTATTTCTTCTTCTATATCTTGAAGGTCATCTTTATTTGTTTTCCCAAGTAATAGGACAATCATACCTTCTTTATATGGCGGAGAATCCTTTCTTATTTGATTTTCTAGTCTTCTTGCTTCTGATTTTCCTTTTAGATTATGCTTTACTTCAATTGCAATTTTATCATCTCCAACGGCAATGTCCGTTTTCCAGAGATTGTTTTTTATTTTTACTGAAATTTTGTGTATTTTCTTTTTTTTGAATTCTTCTAAAATAAAATCTCTTATTTCTGGGTAAAAATCTGTTTCTTTTTTATATCGTTTTAGTGATTTCCATTTATTTAGAATTTTAACTGTATCTTTGTATATATCACCTTTTACCATGGCATCCTATGGAATTTGTTTTTTATAAAAGTATTGGGTTTTTGCTTGTTGTTTTCCTTTTATTTGACCAATAATGTTTATAATGTTCGCTAGTTTTGAGTGTTTATGAAGATTAAAGAAATTGAAATTGAAAATTACAGAAATTTTGATAAAAAGATAAAGATGTCATTTGATTACGAAATAAATTTTATAGTTGGAGAGAATAACCTTGGAAAGAGTAATTTTATCAAACTTCTTAATAAATTATTTAATTCAAAATCAAATGAAATTTTTAGTGAAACTGATTTTAATGACAAAGATAAAGAAATAAAGATTTTGTTAAAATTATGTCTGGATAAAAATGAAGAATTAGGAGTTTTTGAAGATAACTTTAATTCTAGTGGGGAGACTCATAAAGAAATAGATATAGAAATAAAACAAATGTGGGATGAAGATTCTGAAATAACAAGTGTTGAATCAGGAAGAGATTTGAAGGTGAGGGACTTAAGGAAATTTAATTTGTTTTATATTGATTCTGCAAATAATAATAATAATCACCTGTCTTTTAATGGTAAAGGGGATGTTTCATCAACTTTAAATTTATTGCTCGGTCATTGTTCAGCGGATGATAGTAACAAATTAAAAGAAGATTTGAAAAAAATAGAAGATTTCCCTGAATTAAAGAAATTGTTGAATTCGTTAAATTCTCATTTTTGTAAATTGGATGTAGTTTTAAACAATACCCTTAAAATAGATTTTAATAATTTTGATGATATACTAAATAGGCTTTTCACAATAACTGAATCTGGTGGAATTGATTTTTCAAAATCTGGTGAGGGGGTAAAGTCTTTATTGTATCTTGAATTTGCAATATTATATAAATTGTTTAAGTTAAATGAAAAGCAGGATTATAAGATTAAAAGGTTTGATAGTCTAATAGTTATAGATGAACCAGAAATTCATTTGCATTCATATAGACAGAGAGCTTTTGTAAAAAGATTAATTAATGACTTAAAATTTAATGGAGATACTGATGAGAATGGATTCAAGACATTACTTTTTGATCTATTTGGAATAGAAGAATTTGATAGGCAAATTTTCATCGTAACTCATTCTCCAAATATTTTACTAGATAATTATAATCAGATAATAAGATTTTCTATGGATGCAGGGAAAGTGATAGTTATTTCAGGAAAGGAAATAGAGATTTTAGGTAAAAAACAACTAAAGAACTATTTCAATCATATAAAAACTTTGAAAAATTGTTTTTTTTCAAGGGGGGCTATAATTGGAGAAGGTGCAACTGAACTTGGAGCTTTCCCAGCTTTTTTTGAGATTTTAGGAGAAGATCCGGATAATTTAGGCATTGAGATAATTTCAGCTGAAGGTGATGAAGCAGTTCCCAAAATAAAAGAACTTCTGGAAAAATTTAATGTTAAGGTTGAGGCCATAGTTGATAGAGATAATAATATAGCATCTAGAAATGAAAAATTTGATGCGAATGGAATTTTATTGACAAATCTTAGGGACTTTGAAGATGATTTTGTGGAAAATTTGGATGCTGAATATTTTTTTAACAATATTGATTTGGAAGAAATTGGACACATTTTGAATTCTGATGATTTTGTTAAGTTAAAATTGATGGTTGAGGGAAGAATTCTGTCAGCAGATAATAAAGAGGAGCTTAAGGGTATAATGAGGCGGTTTAAACATCAGATTCTGTCATATCCATTTTCAAAAGCTAGTAGAATAGTTCCTGAGAGATATAAGGAGATTATAGATAGAATTATTCATAGAGTAAGGGATGATGAATGAGACTCAAAAAAAGGTTATATCTTTTTGTGGTGATGATGAATCTCAGAGGAAAGTTATAACTTCAGACTTTAAGTCCTTGATGGTTGAAGCGCCTGCTGGATATGGGAAAACTACAGTTTTATTGTCTAAGTGTATTTATTTACTTTCAGAAAAATATCCAAACTATAATAAAAAATGTTTATTAATAACTTTTTCAAATAATGGTATATCTAAACTAAAAAAAGATTTGGGAGTCTTTTTGGACAATTTAGGAATAACGTTAAGAGAGAAAATTTTTTATAAATCAAAAATTGAGATTCTTAATTTTCATTCATTATCTAAGAGGATCTTGAAGATGTATGGTGGTGAAATTCATTGGAATTTAAAAAATATCTATGATTTTGATTTTTCAAACTCATGTAGTGACTGGAGTGACTTGTTTATGTATGAAAAAGCCATTAAGGAAAGAAATGCTGAGGAAATGAATAGGCTTGAAGATTCAGCTTTTGAGTCACTGAAAAAGTTGATACCTTTAAATAAATTAACTTACTCTGGGATTTTATTGTTAATGAAAAAACTATTTCTGTTGAATAAAAATGTATCTAATTTTTACAATGATTTTTTCGAGTATGTATTTGTTGACGAATATCAAGACTCAAGTGTTGCGGTTCTAGAGATAATAGAATTGTTAAATGTTCTTAGGGAAAAGAGGTTTTTATTTGGAGATGCTTTACAAAATATTTTTGAATTTTCTGGAGCAGACCCAGAAAATATAAAAAAAATTGTAGATACCGGAGCTTTTGAGCATTTATCATTAGAGCACAATTATCGATTTATGGAGAATAAAGATATCAAGAAAATAGAAAGCTCTTTCCGGGAATTTTATAAAAAAGAGTCTTGCAGCGAAAAATGTGATATTTCTTTAAATTTATTTAAACAGAAAGAGGATGAGGCAAAATTCATTATTGAATATTCTAAGCAATGTATTAGTCGGGGTGAAAGTGCAGTAGTTTTGATTGGTAATAGAAAAGGTAATATCGTAAATCCCGGAATGAATGTAAATCTTTTGTATGATAGCATTTTCTTCAATGCTACTTTTGAAGATGAGAATGATAGTAATGGTTATTTAACTTTTTGTAAAGATGTTTTGAAAATATTTGAGAATTGGAAAGTTGAGAACAAATCAAATAATTTAAGATTTTTCTTTGAGTACTTTGAGATGAATTATTTAAAAAAGGTGTCTAATTTTGAGAATAGTTATATAGAGTTATTGAAATGTTTAATATATAATTTTTTAATGAAAGATATTTATTATGAATTTAGAAAGGAAGTTTTTTCAGAAATTTTGGAGAATAATGATTTAATAAAATATGTTGAGTATATAAAAGAAAAGGTTCCAATTATAACAATTCATAGATCTAAAGGTATGGAGTGGGATAATGTCTTCATAGTAAATATGAATAAAAATGTTTTGAGCTTTGATTCAGATTCTAAAGAAAATCGAAGATTGTATTATGTTGCACTAACAAGGGCGAAAAAAGATGTTATTTTCTCTGCAAATACAGAAGGAAATATTGAGGAACGAGGAGATGATAAATCATTTGTTAGTAATTTTTTCAATCTTCCATTCTTAAATGTGAAGGTGTCTAAGATTTAATAGTACTTCATCACAAAAACCCTTAAATAATCAATCGTCTATTTCTATTTATGGTAGTTGAAAATAAGCAAGTGTTGTCGATTGAAGATATGGCGACTTTTTGTAAGAAGAAGGGGTTTGTTGATAGGAGTGCTGATATTTATGGTGGGTTTGCTGGGTTTTGGGATTATCTGTTTTTGGGTGCTGAGCTGAAGGGGAATATGAAGGATGCTTGGTGGAGTTTTTTTGTGAGGGGTCGTGAGGATATAGAGGGGATTGATGGTTCGATTATTACTCATCCGGATGTTTGGAAGGCTTCGGGGCATGTTGATAATTTTTCGGATGTTTTTGTGACTTGCCTCTCGTGTAAGAAGGATGGGAAGGTTGACAGGTCGGAAGTTGGTAAGGTTAAGTGTGACTATTGTGGTGGTGATTTGGATTGGGAGAATACGAAGGATGTTAAACAAATGTTAAAGACTAATATTGGTAAGGATTCTTTTGGTTATTTGCGTCCTGAGACGGCGCAACTTATTTTTGCTAATTTTAAGGCTGTGTTTGATGGGGCTCGTATGAAGTTGCCGTGTGGTATTGCTCAGATGGGGAAGGCTTTTCGTAATGAGATTGCGCCTCGTAATTTTTTATTTAGGTGTCGGGAGTTTGAGCAGATGGAGATTGAGTATTTTGTAAAACCTGGTGAGGGTTGTCCTTATGATATTGCTGATGTTGAGGTTAAGGTTTTGGCTGATGGTTGGACTGAGGTGAAGACTATGAGTTTGAAGAAGGCTTTTGCTGAAGGAATTATTGCTAAGGATTGGCATGCTTATTGGTTGGGTCAGAGTTTAAGTTGGTTCAGGGACCTGGGAGCGAACTTAGATAATTTTAGAATTTTGCAGCATGAGAAGGCGGGGCTTGCTCATTATGCTAGTGATTGTTGGGACTTGGAATATAATTTTCCTTTTGGTTGGAAGGAGCTTCAGGGTATTGCTGACAGAGGGGATTTTGATTTAGCTCAACATGAGAAGGCTTCGAAGCAGAAGTTGGGTGTATTTGATGATGAGACTAAGGAAAGATTTTTACCGCATGTTGTTTGTGAACCTAGTTTTGGTGTTGAGAGGGCCCTCTTGGTTTTCTTGTATGAAGCTTATACTGTTAATGAAAAAGGGAATGTTATTTTGAAGTTGAGTCCTAAACTTGCTCCGATTAAGGCTGCTATTTTTCCTTTGATGAAGAAGGGTGAACAGGCTGATGTTGCTCATGGAATTTATGATGGTTTGAAGAAGAGATTTAATGTGAATTATGATGTTAGTGGTTCTGTTGGTCGTCGTTATGCTCGTAATGATGAAATTGGTACTCCTTTCTGTATTACTATTGATGATGAATCTTTGACTGAGAAGACGGTTACTGTTCGTGATAGAGATACGGCTGAACAAAAACGGGTTAAGATTGATGAACTCCGATATGTGCTTGGTGATTTGGTTAGTGGTGAAAAAAGTTTTTCTGATTTGTAATAATTGTATGTGACACATATTATTAATATTTTAAGGCCGCCCCACCCTCCAGTACTTCGTTCCCCACAACCTCCACCCGAAGGCAAGTTGAATGAAGTGGATTCTGGTTAGATTTTGATTGTTTTGAGAAATATTATAGGGTCTATTTTTGTTGAATAGTTTATGCCCCCAACGGAGTGGATAATTGAATTGTCTTAATAATTTACGATAGCGAAGTATTATTTATGTTTTTTTATAATTAATTTAGAATAAGTCTATTTGTCTGCATGGTATTTCTTCTTTTATTTTTTTTATTTCTTTGTACTTCTCTTTCTCAATATAGATTATGAGCTTGCTTTGAATTACTGCGGTTGGGAAGGAATCATAGGGATGTTCTGGGAAATAACAGGTTGCCTTTTCGTTTACTTTTGGGGAATATATCGCTGAATTTTTGTTGTAGAAGATGAATTTTTTATTTAGTCTTGTAAAGATGATGTGGAAGGAATCTTCATCTGCATCTTTTATTATTCCTTCTAGTAAGGTAAAGTTTTTTCTGTTTAAATTAGATTCTATTAAAGTGGTTTTTTTTGAAATATTTGACACCATATACTTAGGGGATTATGATATATATGGATTTCGGGAGTGTAGTTGATGTTAGGAAAATTAATATATGCTTTTTTTGTTAAATTGCTTCGCTATCGCTTAGTTATTAGGGCCATTGAATTATCACCTGCGGTGGATTCATTCGTCTGTGAATATAAGTGCCAAAAAAGCTGCGGCATTTTTGTATGGGCATCGTTTGTTGGAGGTTAACAGAGTAGTTTGATTGAGAAATCGTGGACTTGTATAATTAATATCATAGAAACTCTTAAAAGTGAAATTTATTTGAAATTTTGAGGTCATGTTTTGAAGCGATTGGGAAACGCTTCTTTCAAGACATTCTCTCATTCGTTTTTCTCACCCTGAAACAATGAAAATTGATGGTGTAAAATTTCGAACAAGTCAAAACACTTGGGAAAATTTTGACTGAAATTTTTCACGGGAAACATTTAAAACAGAGAAAATTTTAAATGTTTTATGAAGTTCCAATTTTATTATGAGAAGTTGCTTGCTAGTGATGAGTATTTGAAGTTTAAGAAGGAGCATCCGACTGCTTATGCGTGTTCTGGGTTTTTTGCTTTGGATTTAGAGAAGAAGGGTGAGAATAATCAGGTTCATTTTGATTTTTGGTTGCCTGAGCATGAGAAGATGTATTCGTTTAAGGTTACTGGGCCTGTTGAGTTTGTTAATGTTGAGAATTATGATAAGAGACCCTTTGAGAAGTTGTCTATGAATTATACTTTTGATTTAGTTGATGTTCAGAAGGCGATTGAGAAGAGAATGGAAGATGATAAGATTAAGGGGAAGATGCTTAAGATGATGTTTAGTTTGCAGAAGTTGGATGGGGCTGATTTTTTGGTTATTACTGTCTTTTTGAATAATATGGGAATGCTTAAGGTTGATTATGATATTGCTGAGAAGAAAATTACTGAGATTGAGAAAAAGTCATTCTTGGATATGTTTAAGATTATTCGGAATAAAAAAGAAGATAAGAAGTAGTCTTTTCTGAGGTTTTTCATATATAATTTATTTTAATATTGCTTCGCTGTCGCTCAGTTATTAAGACAATTTAATCATCCCTCGCGGTGCGTGCATATTTTTTTTAGAAATATTTTAACAGAAGAAGAGTTTTTTAGATACGTTTAAGGTAATTCGGAATAAGAAGGTCTAAAAAAATCTTCGAAGTCCTCGAACTTTGTTTGAATTGTTCTGCGGTGTGTGTCATATTTCTTTCGGAAATATTTCAACAGAAGAAGAGTTTTTTTAGATATGTTTAATATAATTAAGAACTATAAGAAGTAATTTTGTTCTCCCAATTTTAATATATGCTTTATTTAAGAGATTCTACTATTGAAGTATTAAAGGCAAAAAGATACCTTCGCTATCGCGAAGAATTAGGATAGTTTAATTATTGACTCCATCAGGGGCAAATATTGCATTATAAGCAGAGTAAGATAAATTGTCATTATCAATTATAATAATATTTTATCAAGAATAGAGCCCTAGTATGCCTTTCGATGAATTCAACTGAGTCCCAGATTTTCTTATCGGGTCATGCCATTGGTAGCCATCTATTAATCATGAGCGAAGGCGAATCTATTTTGTTTAAATTTAATAATTATCTTTTTTGTCCAAAATTGAAAGAAGAGGCAACACTATTTTGTCTTAAGCGGTTTGAAGTAGGCGGTTTGCTTTTTCTACTTTTTGTCTGGTTGGCAGACTTTACATGCTGCGAATCCACGGAGTTTGAAGAATCTTTCTTTGTCTTCTTCTATTAGGTATTTGGGTTTGATTGATCCTGCAAATCTACATGTTCTCAGGTGGTATCTTTCGTTATAACTTGAGCCTACAAATTTCGACTTCTTTTCTTGTTTTTTTTCGACTTCTATAATTCTTATTTGAGGTGGTTTCTTTTCGTTCTTTGCTTTTTTTCTTATGACTTTTACAGTTGGGGCTTCAACTGATTTTATTTGTTGTTCTTTATGTTTTGTTTTGTTTCTTGTGATGTATTTTATTACTGGTTTTTCTATTTCTTTTATTATTTCTTTTTCTATAATTGTTGGCTCAATCTCAACAGGTGTTGTTGTTTCTTTTGGCCAAAGAAAGGCTATTAATACGATTAAGTATACAATAGAGATTATTACTATTAGAATTGTTTGGAAGTTTTTTGAGAGATTGAAAGAATCTAGGGCTCCGAAAAGGAATAATGTTGCTGCGAGTCCTATTAGAAAAACGACGATTATGTTCATTGGATCGATTTTTCTTTCTTTAATGTATTCTGTTACCATGAAGTAAAAAGGATATTGGAGTTTAAAATAGTTATTAGTCAATCAGAAGGCAGAGTGCCGTTTTGGCAACTATTAATATTAGAGCATCCCGCCCTTTTTGTTCTGTCCCACCCTAATTGTTGTCAAAACTTTTGAGTTATAACCTGCGGCGCGGAGAAATGTTGATGAGATTTTTATGGCAGTGGTTTTTTATCTGAGACTGTAAAAATTTGATAATAGTCTTGTCAGATGTCAAAAGTCGGATTCTACTTTTGCACGATGAAATTTATCATCATTTCGCTATTGTGTTCTGATACAATTTTGAAACCTGCTTTTTTGAATTGGTTGTGGACTTCTTCTTCGTTATATAGGTAGTAGTATCTTTGTCCTTTGTCTTGCCAGCCAATCATGTGTTCTACTTTTCCTTTCCTTGTTTTTTTGATAAATCTTTTTGAAGCTATATTCCAGACTCCGATGTAGGCTTTTGATTCTGGTTTCATTACTCTGTATAATTCTGAGATTGCTTTTTTTCTTGTATCTTCTCCCGGGACACAGTGTAATGCTGAGATTGAGATTGCGAAGTCGAAGAAGTTATCTTCAATTGGGATTGAATCCATTGAAGAATGGATTGTTTCAACTTCGAATGGTTTTTCTTTTGCTTTTTCTTTTGCTAGATTTAGCATTTCGCTTGAGAGGTCTAGCATATAGTATTTTCCGTTCAAGTTCTCTGGCATATGTCGGCCTGAACCGCTTCCGAGGTCTAGTATTTTCCCGCTTGCTTCTTCAAGAAATAGTTTTGATCCGCCTGAGGGAATTTTTTTGAATTCGTGCCATTCTGGTGCGATGTTGTCCCAGACTACTTCTTGTTCTTTTGTGATTTGTTTCGGAGTTTTTTCTTCCATATAATTAATTGTAATTTTTGCATTAAAAGGGTTTTGGAGGTTCGCTTGCAAACCTCAAAACCCTGTCATTCGTGTCCTGCGTATGAGAAAACGAAAATTTCAGACAGGTCAAAACCCTTGGTAAAGTTTTGACGAAATTTTGTTTAAAGGGTTTTAGGGCTTGGATGCAATCCCAAAAACCCTGCTATTTGTGTCCTGCGTATGGGAAAACGAAAATTTCAGACAGGTCAAAACCCTGTCATTCGTGTCCTGCGTATGAGAAAACGAAAATTTCAGACAGGTCAAAACCCTTGGTAAAGTTTTGACGAAATTTTGTTTAAAGGGTTTTGGGGCTTGGGTGCAATCCCAAAAACCCTGCCATTCGTATTCTGCATATGGGAAAACGAAAATTTCAGACAGGTCAAAACCCTTGGTAAAGTTTTGACGAAATTTTGTTTAAAGGGTTTTGGGGAGGATAAATTTTGGTTCTAAAACCTTTTAAACGGTTTTTTATTGCAAAAGTGATGGAAAAGTTGAAGAGTAAGGTTTACAAGCTAGCCCGTGAGAACATGATAAAACCTGAATATTATTTTGAGGCTCATGGTGTGCCTGTTGCGAAATATTCAAAGAGAAATGCTGAGTTGTTTGATGCTAATTCTTTTACGTGTGAGATGGGTGGGCTTTTACATGATATTGGTTATACGGTAGATTATAATCCAGAAAGAGCTAGTCATATTGAGAGAGGAATGGAAATTGCTTATTCTGTTTTAACTAAGGCTGGAGTTCCCTCGGATTACAAGAACAGAATAATTGATACTATTAGAACGCATGATGATAATTTAGAAGAAAATTCTCCTTTAGAAAATAGAATAGTTCATGATTCTGATTTGCTAGTTTTTTATGATTCAATTCCTGCTAATATGGAATTGCTATCTGGTTTTGGAGCTTCTCCTGGGAAGTCCATTTCGAGATTAAAGGCAGAGGCGGATAAAAAGCTACCGTGGATTAATATGGAATATTTCAAGGGCGTTGCTAAAGAAAAGCATGCTCAGTTTTTGGCAAATTTAGGAGCGGTTGAAAGGATGGTTAATAATGGTAGTTTCAAAAGATAAATTAAAGATTTATTTGGAAGAGAAGTTTGGAGCTGGTGTTAAGAATCTAAAGGTTAGTTCTCTTGGTAAAGGTATGATGGGAGAAGGTTCTCTTGTTGAATTCGATTTGAAAGATAAGAAACATCGGTATGTCTTGAAGTCTATTTTTGCAAATAATTTAGGAATGGATCATTTCTCAGACCGGGCTCAGTCTTTTTTGTTGGCTCATGACTCTTATAATTCCATGAAAAATCATGTTCGTTCTAAAGATGTTTTGGCTAGGAACAATGAAGGTAGTTTGAAGTCTGTGGGGGATTCTAAGGAATTTTATATTTTAATGGATGAAGCTAAAGGTGAAGATTTTTTTATGGAGATGGATAGGGTTAAGATATTGAAAACTTTGGATTTGTCTGCTAGGAAGAAGATTCTGACAGTTTCTGATTTTTTGGTTGAGCTTCATACTACAAAGGGGCTTTGTGAATCTCAGTATAAAAGAAAGATTAGGAATACGTTTTCTGGTGATGGATCAATTATGGAAATTTTAGATATTTACCCGAAGGAAGAATTTGTAAAGAGAAAGGAAATTTGGAAGAGGATTGTTAGTAAGGCTATTTCTCAATGGGAAGTTTCTAAAGAAATGTCTCATCGTTCTTGTGAAATTCATGGAGATTTACATCCAGGGAATATTTGGTTTGATGGTGATGATCTTGTTCTTTTAGATAGGTCAAGAGGAATTGTTGGAGAGCCGGCTGATGACATTTCTGCTTTTTTGATAAATATGATTTTTTATTCTGTTATTGAAACGGGAAAGTTTTCGGGAGTGTTTAAGGAAATGTTTGATTTGTTTTGGAATAATTATTTCTTAAGAATTCAAGATCGTGAGATGAGAAAGGTGCTGGGTTTGTTCTTTGCATTTAGGGCCACTGTTCTATGCCATCCTTCTATTTATTCTGATGAGTTTTTTGGGTCTGCGGAAAAGGCTGAGTTTTGTAGAAGTAGAATCTTGAATTTTGTGGAGAATGTTTTACATGATAAAGAGTTCAATCCAGCAAAGATTAATGATTATCTTGTTAATTGATTTTAGAAATGAAATCTTCATGCCTTTAGGCCGGACATTCGTCGCTTATAAAAATTATTGGAGATGCGTTTTTATAGTGGAGATGAATTGTGATTAACTGCGACAATATTTCTATAAGTTTATTACACTCACGACGATTTTAATTCGCACACGGCAGGATTAAAATCGCCTCACCGGCGAATCGTTGTGCGAGAACCTGATTTTCAGGCCGTTAGGGTATTGAATTAGTGCTACGATTGGAGGGAACTGTTTGAGGTTACTGCCAGTTCTCATTGAGTAGCTCTTTGTGTGGAAACCACACTCGCTTGCGATTCGACCGAAGGGAGAATTTTCAGGGTATGGATGATGTAAGTTACTTTTATGAATAATATTTCATATGAAAACTCTTATATATTGACTTTTTGTTGAGATTTTATGACAGAGAATATTGAAGTTAAGAAAATTAAGAAGCCGGTTAGATCTAAGTCTGGTATCATTCCGTTAACTGTGGTTTTGCCGCCTAAGAAGTGTAATCATGGTACTTGTAGTTGTTGTCCGAGTGGAGATCATGTTCAGTTGTCTTTGGTTTCTTTTTCACCAATATGTCATTAAATAAATTCTTCCGTAGTTTCACTACGCTACGAATTGATTTAATAACATCTTGATAAAAAATAATTCCAAAGAGAGTTAAAGGGTAAAAATAATAAAATAAAATGGAAGAAGTTAAAGAAGTTAAAAAAATCAAGAAGCCGGTTAGATCTAAGTCTGGTATCATTCCGTTAACTGTGGTTTTGCCGCCTAAGAAGTGTAATCATGGTACTTGTAGTTGTT